>DULU01000072.1 GCA_012840225.1 Bacillota bacterium | reverse complement strand
GCGGCGGTGGGTGCCGCTGTGGCTGCCGCCCATGTCCAAAGTATCCTCGAGGCTGTTATAGATAGCGATGTGAAGATCGGTCAGACAGCCGGCCTCTCTGTAGGCAGTCTGACAGTGTCGGCCGTCATGAATCTGAAAGATGGTGAGCAGACGACGGCGAAGGCGCAAACCGACAGCGCCGCGGCCAGTCCAGCCCTGGCCGGTGCCGGCAGCGATGCCGTAGCCCATGTCACCCCGGTAATCAACGCCTATATCGGCGCCCGCTCCCTCATCAAAACCCTGCAGGATGTCCAGGTGCTGGCCATCTCCCATGCCGCTGCAGCCGCTCAGTCCAGGGGTCTGAGCATTTCCGGGTTAGGGGCGGGTCTTGCTTTCGCCGATGCATTATTGACGCCATATATCCGATCCTATGTGGGCGAATCCGTGCAGATCCGTTCCGGAGGTAACATCACGGTTTTGGCCCGTCATAATATTGATGCCCGCGGCCGGCTGCTCGATACTTTGCAGGCCAAGGCGGAAGCCTGGTCGGCGACAGGCACCCTGCTCGCCGGCGCCACCGGCGCTGATGCCGATGCCGATGCTTCAGCTACCCTTGAAGCTTATATCGCCGCCGGCGACAATTCGATGCTGCTGGCGACCGGCACATTGACGGTAAATGCCCTGGCGGGTAATCTCGCCGCCGCAATAGCCGATGGGCAAGCCTACTCAACCGGCATCGGCGTCGGTGCGGTGTTTGCCGACGCCACCATCAGGGGTACAACTCTGGCTCACCTTGATACCAAAACTGTGGACGTCCGGAATCTGCACATCGAAGCGACTACCCGCGAATATGCCGATGCTTTAACCAAATCGGGTGCCGGCGCCATTCTGGCCGGCTCCGGCTCATTGGCCACTGCTATAGCCAATTCCACGACCAAGGCCTATACCGGTTATGCCGTCACCATTACCGCGACGGAGACGGTGCAGCTCTCTGCCGGATCTTTGTCGCAGGCTAATGCTGCTGCCGGCGGGGTTAACGCCGGAATGGCGGCAGTGGGTGTCTCCCTGGCGGAGGCTCAGGTAGCTCCTATTGTCCAGGCCTATTTAGGAGGCGCCGGCCGTCTGACCGCTGCCGACCTGACGATAAAAGCCACAGCCAGGCCTTTGGGCTTGGGCGATGATTATACCGCCAAAGCGTTTGCCTCCGGTTCCAGCGGCGGACTGGTGGGAGTGAATGCCACCGGTAGTGAAGCAGTCAACACCAGTCAGGTCTCCGCCTGGGTGGGCTACAACAACGAATTGACCATAACGGGTACGGCTTTGATCAGCGCTACCGCCGATTCCCGGCAGGAAGCCAAAGCTACCGCCATCACCGGCGGGGTGGTGGCCATGGGAGCCAACGATGCCCGAGCTACCTCGGCAACCAATATCTCGGCCTACCTGAGCTACGGCGTACAGGTGCGCGGCGGCGTACTTCAGGTGAAAGCTTCCGGTACCGATGATAATTATGCCGAAGCGATCGCCGGCACCGGCGGTGTCGTGGCGGGGACTGCCGCTTCCTCAGCCACCAGCACCACCGGCCAGACCGTAGCGTATGTGGATGCCGCCACCTCGCAAAGACATATCGATGTCAACAGCTTCCTCCTCGAAGCCGGGCATACCACCACCTTCAATGCCGTCACCGACAGCACCAGCGCCGCCGTCGTCGGCATGAGCGGTGCCTCGGCAATCAACACTGTTGATCGCCGGGTGGAGGCTAAATTGGTTGACCGGGCTATGATCAAAGCCCGC
Source organism: Bacillota bacterium (assembly GCA_012840225.1). Taxonomy (GTDB): domain Bacteria; phylum Bacillota; class Limnochordia; order DTU080; family DTU080; genus DULU01. Next base: position 16,866 of record DULU01000072.1, on the reverse strand, counting down.
CAGATCACCATCACGGCAGCCAACACCATCATCAAGAACTGGCTCGACCAGTATCAGGTGCGCTCCGGGTCGGGAGGCCTGCTCGACGGCGCTGCCGCCTCCAGCATCACGAACATCGCCAATGAGGCACTGATCAACATCGGATCGCAGGCTCATCTTGAGGTCTACGGCAATAAGCAGGATCCCGGCCACATGCAGCTGACCGCCGTCAACACGGTTCAGGCATATGACCGGGCGCGCCTTGACGCCGGCGCTGCCATCGAAATCGCCCTGGTGAAGTCGGAGATCAGAAACGACACGCACAGAGCAGCCGTGCACATCGGCGCCAATGCCAACCTTCTCAGCGTGGGAGATATAAATATTTCCGCCAAAAGCGATGTCGACATTCAGACCCGGGCCAATGCCCGCACCTACGGCGGCGCCGGTGCCGCCCAGGGCGAGTCGCTCTCCAGTGCCAATATACACAATATCATCGATATCGCCGGCGGCGCTTCCCTTTTGGGATTGGGCCAGGTTTACCTGCGTACCGGCAGCGATAATGCAGGCATAAACGGGCAGTATAACCTTCTGGCCAACACCGACCTGTGGAACAAGACAGCCGTCCCGATAGAGACGGATCCCGAAGCCCGGGCCATCTTGTTCCAGACGGTGACGGTCAATATCCAACCTGGAGCGACGGTAAAGTCTGCCGGAGATGCCTATCTCTCGACGAGCAAAGGTCTGCGCAACGTGGTAGGATACGGCGTGGGCACCGACCACTACCGGGAGTTCCTGGCAGAGATCGGGCAGTTGATTGAAGATACCGTGGGCGACGGCGAAGATGTCTCCCTCAAGAAAGAGTTTCATTCATCGAAGCAACAGGCTACTACTACCGTACAAGTCGACGGCCTGGTGCATGTAGGTATAGAAAATAAACGCTATTTATACATCGACGCCGATGGGAATGTGGATACCGGCGTACAGGCCGACGGAACCGCTACTTCCGAAGGGATATCCATCAGCCTGACGGTCCAAGATCTCCGCGCAGAAATCGAGCAGCGCATCCGGGAACTGGAAAATATGGAAGAAGCCCTAACCGGGTATGACACGGCGCTGTACAACGCCGAGAAGAACGCTCTCCTGACAGAGAGAGCGGACAAGGTGAGCAAAATAAGTCTGCTTGAGGTGGAACGGGCTAACCGCCATCCAGTAAACGACGCCGAGGAGATCGCCGCCATCAATAATCTCATCGATATCTTAAATGCCAGGATTCAAGCCATCGACTATAGGTTATACGAATTGGAGATCCTTGGCGGCGGCAGCGCTCAACAGCTATTAAATTATTATAATGCAGAAATTGCCGCGCTCCAGTTCCAACTGGCGCAACTTGGCGACAGGCCCCAGGTTACGGTGATCAATGTAAATGAGCCGATTACCGCTCGCTCCGGCAACATCTATGTAACCGCCGACAGTCTGATCGGTGCCGGCCGGTTGGTGGCGGCAGGCGATACCACCATCAAGATCGAAAACAGGAGCCCGCATTTCCTAAGGACGAATCAGATGATCATTCCGGATCATGCCGGCGGACAACTTTTCTTCAACAAGGTCGCCGTCACCGATAACGCCCAGATCAATGCCCGCAGCTTTGAAAGAGGCGCCTCCTTCTCGGAAATCCAGACCACCGACAACGCCCAGTCGCTGATCTCCGTCGTCAACTCGTATATCCCGACCGGCGATTCTTTGGGTCCCGATATATTCGTCGACGGAGACATCCGCAATCTGCGGGGGCGGGTGGACATCACCAGTCTGCGCGGCAGCATTCAGGTGAAAGACGGTGTCAATCTCGTGGCCGACAGCCTGAACATCAGCGCCGGCCGGAACCTGTCCATAGGGTATTCCCTTGGTTTCAAGAGCATCGCCGGTGACATCGAAGCGCACTGGCGCCAGTATACCGATTGGGTGGAGGATCAAGGCTGGATAGCGTTTGATCCGGGTCCGCAGAAGAAACCTGGCGACCTGATCGATATCACCTGGGCTGACGAGCCGTCCCTTTTGCTGGCCAACAACATCTTCATCGCCGCGGAATATCTCAATATCAACGGCATCATTCAAAGCGGCATCCCCCGCTACGAATTGTGGATAGACGAATCCCTGGAAAGCGAGATTGCCGCCTATAAGCAGCAATACGATCAGGCCAAAGCTGCCGGACAGCCGATTGATCGCATCTATACCGGGTTGAGCATTAACCCCACACCTGATCCGGACGGGCGCATCGATATCACCAAAGTGATTGTGAAGTACGATGCGGAAGACGATTGCCTGGAACTGGAGCCTATTCACATCATGGGCGGCTATCTGGAGCTGTATGGCCACATCATGAATACCAGCGCCGGCAAGTTGCGGGTGATGGACGGCTACGGAACCATCAATATCATCAACGACACCAGCTACACCCTGAGACTGGATGATATAAACACCGGCAACAACATTGAGGGCACCATTAAGATCACCGATACGGCGCAGAAAGCCGCTAACGGACAACCGCTGGTGACGGTGATAAAGCGGGTCGGCTCTTATGTGGAGACCTACACCAATGCGCAAACAGGCGTTTTGAACCTGGATAATCCTGTGAGCAGGCGTGAGGGTCGGACCGGGGAGTATAAGCCGTTGGCGAACCAGTATTACTCATGGACGAGCATCGAAAGCACCTTGGTCACGGAGACAAGGAACTGGTATAGGGATACTTATCTCTATTTCTTTGACTCTGTGAGCTATCATTACGATAATCCGATCAGAACGCCGCTTTTGGAGCCGACCAAGATAGAAGGAGCGGTAGTGCGTCAGGTTCCCGGGAAAAACTCCACTTACTGGTATGAAGGGACTCATTACTATACCACCCCCACAGCGTGGGAAAACATGTGGGACGACTGGCAATTAGTAAAAGAGGAAAAAATCCTCTTTGGCTTGATAACATACCATAAAGTAGAGAAAATGCTTCAGGAGCGCACGTCTACCATCACCCAGATCCACAACCACAATATCAGCGCCTCGCACCCAATTGCCATCGAGTTTATAGGCAACGATTTTGGTGAGCTCAACATCTTCTCCAATAACGATATCGTCATCAACGGGGCTATCAGCAACACCAGAGGTACAACCAGCCTGACCAGCTCGTATGGTGCTATCCGGCAAGGCCAAAATGAACGGGCGCATATAGCCGGTGAAGCTATCAGCTTGTGGGCAAATAAAGGCATTGGGGAAACGCTCCAACCTCTGACGTTTAACCAAGTCGGCACGTTCAATGAAGTGAGCTCCAATCTGGGCGACGTCGTCCTGAATGTGAGTCAAGGCGATGTGTTGGTTAGGCAGATGATAGCAGTTACCGGCGACGTCAACTTAGTGGCGGACGGTTCCATTCGGGCAGCTGATCGCATAAACTCGTTTATCTATGGCAAAAAGGTGGAGCTGACCAGCCTGCACGGCGGGATCGGCGATAATAACATGTATGTTATGGTCGATACCCAGCCCCAGGAGGACGGCGGTTTGACCGCCACCGCTCTTGGCGACATCTACCTGTGGGAGAAGAACAGAAATCCGTTATTAAGCGGCGATCTGTATGTTAACCAAGTGATCTCCAGAAGCGGGGATGTGCATCTGGGTACCGAAGACGGCGACCTGATAGACAACCACCACGTCCAGGTCAAAGATACGCGCGCCGAACAAGGCTTGTTGAGCCTGTTGTGGGACGAGATGGAACTGCTTGGTGAGCGCGCCGAAAATAACGCTGAGCGCACGGTGCGCGCCTACGAGCAAAAGATAGAGAGAGAGTACTTCCTCTATTGGCAGTACAGACAGCGTCAAGTCACGGGCAAGGGGCGATTGCCGTTGCCTGCCGATCAGTATCACCCGGAAGCCCTCATCGCCCTGACCAATGATGAGATTCTCTATTATAAGAATGAACTGGGATGGACCGATCAGCAGATTGCCGCCTATGAAGCCAAGATGACCGGCGAATTCCACGAGCTGCATAAGTCTTATGGGCATTTGGGCGATGAGTATAATACTAAGTGGACTTTTGAGGTGGAGCGACCCAAAACCGATGATGGTCGGACCATCTACGATCCCAAAGTTTATGATGCCGGACGCTACAAGGAGTGGGATTCCCTGGTCAACGGTCATGCCTGGACTCCAGAGCAGTTGACCAATGTCATCGGATCAATCAAGGAAGTGACAGATACCAGAATCTGGATAGAAGAGCCCAATATCATCGGACACAACGTGTCTCTGCAGGTAAATGGCTCCATCGGCCATGACGATTTCTTTGAGGTCCCGGTTTGGTGGATAATTGGCAAGCCGCCGTTGTGGAATTGGAAAGACTTAACCCCCGATCAGCAGCTGCTGATCCTCGCCGCCGAAAAAGATGATATCTACTTTGGATCTACGAAGATGACGGTAAACATTCGCGAAACCGTAGATATAGAGGCGACCGGGAAAGTCACTGCAGAAGCTCTTGACGGTTTCATCTATCTGGCTTCGGAGAGCGATATCAACCTTGACCATGCTTTCGCTACCGAAGCAATAAGGATAAAGACGGCCGGCACCATCAGAAATGCCAACCCCGGTGTGGTAAATGTCCAGGGCGCCAATGTGGTGTTGGAGGCGGCGTACGGCAGCATCGGCAACCACCAGGTGCCCTTATTGCTCGACATCGGCACCTCCAAGCTCACGGCCAGAGCGGCGGGCAACATCTATCTGCAAACTGAAAACGACCTGCATGTTGATACCATATACACTCCCGGCCATGCTACGTTGACAGCCGGTGGGAGCATCAAGGCGGCTACTGCTACGCAGGGGTGGTTTGTCAGGGACGATCTGAATATCCGGGTCAAATCCCTTACGCTCAACGCCGGTATGGATATCGGCGGCGCAGAGGCGGACAGCGCTTTGCAGATCGGTTTGGATCCGTCCGGTACCTTGTCTGCTGTAGCCGGAGGACGCATTGCCATAAATAGTCCCAGACACGACCTGCTCACGAGTAGAATCGAGGCCGGTGGCGATATTGTCCTGTCCAGCAGCGGCGATATTCGCATCTTGTCCGGCAGGTCTCTTGGACCCGATGTGACCGGTGCATTCGGCACATCGGGCATAGGCGGCAAGTATGACGGCTCGTTTTGGTGGACGCCGCCCGAGCTCCCGCCGATCGATCTGCCGCCTCTGCCGGAACCCGAATATAGATACATCAAATCGCTCTCAGGGAAGGTGACGATTAATGCCGGCGGTTCGATATTAGACGGTGATGAGAATACCGCGAGCAACATCAGCGGTCGAGGCATCACGCTTACAGCCGGAGGTGCCATCGGCACGGCCGACAATGCTCTGGAAATTCACTTAATGGGGCAAACCGGAAATGATTTGTTGAATGCTCATGCTCAGGAGGGCGTATATATCACCGCTCCGGAAGGCGTCCTGCAAGCCGGCAATGTCTCCTCTGCCACAGCCGACGTGCATTTGACCACTCTGGTAGGATATTTGCGGGCCGGGTCAATCACTGCCGATAACGGCACCGTGGCCCTGCATTCAGCCGGAGATATCTTCACCGACGGTACTTCTGCATCCATCATCAGGGGCCGACACATTGAACTCGTCTCCGCAGGAAATATAGGCAATTTGGTCAACCTGATCATGTTGGCTCCGGGCGAGCCCGGGTACATCTCTTTATCGGCATCAGCCGGCAAGTCCATGTATCTACAGGGGCTCGGCGGCGACCTTTTGGTGGAACGGCTCTCTGCAGCCGCAGGGGATGTCTTCCTGGCCTCAAGCGGAACCATTGTCGGGAGAAACAATACTGATGAACCACACATTACCTTGCTGGGCGGCGATGGCATCCTCTTTATAGGTGCCGGCGGCCATATCGGCACACCTCACAACCCCTTCACCTACAGCACGAAGAGCAAAGCCGGAATAATGGTCATGGCTGAAAATGATATCTACCTGACGCAGCCTGACGGCGATATTGTCGTTAATATGGTGGTATCTAACACCGGGAATCTGGTATTGCGCGCCCCCGGCGGGAGCATCTATGCAATTGATGACGGCGGAATGGTAGGGGCCTATGTTACGCTCAGCGCTCAAGGCGACATTGGTGGGGACAATCCGCTCATGGTGGCCGCCACCGAGAAGCTCTTTGCCGAGGCCGGCGGCTCAGCCTTTATCTACAGCCCGGATCATGCTCTCACTCTGGGTGATATGCATGCCGGCAGCAATATGACCATAGGCGCTAAAGATCTCGTCCTGGACGGGATAATCACAGCCGACGGCGATCTGCATCTTGTTGCCATAAACTCTATCCTCGGCCACAGTGCTCAGCATGGCATTATCGGCAAGGTAATTAAGCTGGAAGCGCACAACGGCAGCATCGGCACCTCAAACCAGGCAGTGATCGTTGGTAAACATATAAAGCTCAACGCCGAGGCTTACGCCGATATCTTCCTGGAAATCCGGGGTAAGGACCTGATTTCGGATTATATCAAGAGCCATATCGGTAAAGTGGAGATCTATGTTCCCAATGGCAGCGCGGTCATCGGTAAGGTGGGCAAGGATCCATTTAAACCATTAAAATCACTGATGGAGGCGGCTCAGGGTGAGGAGTTGTGGGGTCTGCAAGCTGTCGAGTTGGTCTGCCTCCTGCCGTCCGAGGGGAGTTCGTTAAGCATCGGGCAAGCCAACATATCCGGCAGCATGCAGCTCAATGCCGATCTGATCAACGTGGAAGGATTGTACCATACAGGGGCGAAGCCGCTGCAGGTAGTCATCGGCGGCGGCAGCCGGAACATGGCGGAACAGCTGGCCTTCAGCGGGAAATCTGATGCCGGTTTCGTATTCAACGGTCTTGCCGGTCAGATGGTGGAGATCGATGTAGACACCAAGATGCTGCAATTGCAGAATACGCAAATTGGCAGTTCAGCTTCCATAAAAACAGATTCTGTCAAGGTGCTGATCTACAACAAAGACTTGGGTGGCGGCACTTCCGATGTCCTCCTCAAGGCCGGGTCCGACCCCTTTGGCCTCACCATCGGCAAAAATAAGGATATCTGGACCAATGCCGACGTCGTGGGAGCGAGATCGGGCTTTACGGTCAACGGCAGGAGCGGAGACAAGCAGCCGGTCCTGCGGTGGCAGCCGCTGCTTGGCGGGGTAAGCGCCGTCCTCATCCGGCTCCGCACCGACACCGCTCTCACCTTTGCCGGAGCCGGCTTGGTCAATATGGATATCGATATGGATCATGACACCGCCGAGGAAGGCGAGGAAGAGGCTGAGGAAAAAGAAGAGGATGCAGCAGAGAAAGGCGAGATAGGCAATGGCAAGGCGCGCTGATACCTGGCTGATTAAGTTGCTGTGGCTCGCGGTTTTATGCTTCTGCGGGCTGAGCCTCCCCGCCGGGGTGGACCTTCCCGGGCGGCTGAGCCTTGGCGGGGGCCGGTGCCTGGCCGCCGAGATGAAGATATATGTATCGGCCATCATCACGGATGATTCGGAGATCCTCACCACAGAGGAGATTGCGGCCATAACCGGTCTCTACATAGGGAGAGAGGTCACGGTGGCGCAGCTCAACGAGGTAGTGGCGCAGATCAACCGGCTTTATGAGCAGAAAGGTTTCATCACCGCCAGAGCCGTCCTGCCCGCCCAGACCGTGAAGGAGGGAGTGGTGCACATTCGCCTGGTGGAAGGCCGGGTCGGAAAAGTGGAGGTGACGGGCAACAGGACGGCGGTGGCTTCCTTCTACACCAGACGGATCCGGATTAAACCCGGCGAGTTGGTGCGGTTGGAGCGCATCGCCAAGGAGGTGGGCTACTTCAACCGTCTGCACAGCGATCAGGTGCAGGTGCAGCTCAAGGCCGGTCAGGAATTCGGCACCACCGATTTTCTCCTCCTGGTGAATCCGGCTCCGGATCAAAGGAGCATCTTCATCGACAACGGCGGCCGCAAAGATACGGGTATATACCGCATCGGCGCCACATATGTGCGCCAGCATCTTTTCCGCCGCGGCGATCCATTATCCTTATCATTAATGTGGGCTGAAGGTATGCTGGCCGGATCTCTGGCCTACCAGATACCTATAGGCACCCGTGGCGCCAGGCTGCGGGCCGGCTATGATACCTCCGATATAAAAGTCCTCTCGCCGGAATTTGCAGACCTGGAAATCAAAGGCCATTCCTACGACGCTTACCTCGAGTTCAGCTATCCCTGGCTCGTCACGTCGAGCTTGCTCGCCACCAGTCCCGTGCAGTGGCACCGCAAATACTCCCGCTCCACCTTCTCCGGCGCCAGCCTCGCCGGCACGGAGGAAAGGACAGGCTCGGTAGGGATCAATCTGCAATGGCAGAAGCCCGGTTTTGCCGGCATGAGTCAATGCAGCTACCTCGTGGGTGACACGAGGATAGCCGGCGATGAGGAGGCGGAGGTCGAGCCGTTTCGGAAGGTTTATTGCTCCTTATCCGGACAGGCGGCGGTGGCCGGCCGGCTGGTCCTGAAACTGAAAGGAACAGTGCAAAGCAGCAAGGATCCCTTGCCGACCACTGAGAAATTATCCGTAGGCGGCATGGAGACGGTGCGGGGGTATGCCGAGGGAGAGCTCAGCAGGGACCGGGGTTACTTTGTCGGCCTGGAGCTTGAGGTACCACTTGGCCGGAGCGCGACGATGAGCGTGTTCGCTGATCATGGCGGGGCATTCCTCGCCGGCGGGACGGCGGCAGGCGGTGGGGGAGCCGCCGGCGCGGGGGCGGCCGGTGAAGGAGCGGAAAGCACCAACCACCTCACAGGCTATGGCGTCGGCCTAAACTGGCGTCTCCTCTCCGGGCTGAACCTGAAAGTCACCTATGCTCTGGCGCCAAAGCGCCAGCCGGTGCTTCATGCCTCATTGCAGTTGGCATTTTAGGAAGGAGTAGAAAAATGACAAGATTTATTGCACGTGTTGGTCTGATTATGTTTGTAATTATAGCCGCTTTGGCCTCTGCTGCCGGGGCAGCTCAGCTCAAAATCGGGGTGGTGGACATCAACACCGTCATCAGCCAATCGGATGCCGGCAAGGCCGTCAACAACACCCTCCAGCGCTATGTGGAAAATGTGCGGGCGGAACTGAATGCCAAGCAGAAAGTGATAGACGATCTGCGCCAGACCCTGGACAGCTTGTCGGAGGAGCAGCGGAGCGAGAAGTTGGCGGAGATAGAGACGCTGGAGAGCGAGCTGCAGGAAGCCATCACCACGGCGCAAAAGGATGTGGACAACCGCACCGAGGAATACCGCCGCCTGGTGTTGGAGGATATCGGGAAGGTGCTGGCCATCATTGCCGAAGAGGACGGCTACCACCTGATCATCGATGCCGCCACCACCTATTATTATGCCAAGCTGATCGACATCACCTGGGAAGTGATCAGGAAGTACAACGATCTGTATGAACAGGCTCTCCAAGCCGCCCAGAGCAATCAATAGTTTGCTTTGGGCGAGGTTCGGGGCGAGTCGCCGCCGGCCATAGCGCTAAGGCGACAATGGCAATAGCATAGCAAAAATAAAGCCTGTTGCGGCCGAGCCGCCGTCGTTGCTGTCATTTCATGACACATTCATGCTGTCTATAATAGGTGCCTCGCCGGCGTCTTGGCGAAAGGCGGTTGGTGTGACGCCGTTTAGGCGTTTGAAAGTGGCGCTGAAATGATAGGGCGAGGTAAACCCGACGGCGGCGGCGATTTCGGCCACCGTGAGGTTGCTGGTGGCCAAAAGCTGCCGGGCGTGCTGCATGCGGGTCTGCAGCAGGTAATGGTATGGCGATGATCCCGTGATCTTGCGGAAATAGACGCTTAAATAGTTGGCGCTTAAGGCCACATGGGCCGCCATGTCGCTCACTCCCAGGTGAGGTTCGGCATAATGCTGGTTGATATATTCCAACACGGCGCTGATGATGGGATCCTGCCATTCTGATTGGAGCACGTCGCCCCGCTCGGCAATGGCCAAGAGCTGCCGGCTCGCCAAGCCTAAGAGCGACAGCAAATAACCGCGGGCCACCACATCAGAAAACGAGTATCCGTTGCGCAATTCATCCACCACTTTGTTCAGGATGGCGGTAAGGTCGCAGCCCAGCCAGGTGTTCACCCCGGATACCAGGTGTTTAAGCGAGGGCTGGTGGGTTTTATATTCGGTTACATGGAGTTTCATGCGAGTGGTGGATACAGCCAACCAAGTGAGGCGGTAATCGGCTTCGGGGTAGACCGGCGCTTCATAATGCATGTCGCCAGGGGTAACTATGCATAATTTGCCGGCGGTCAGCAAATAGGCCGTATTGTTGATGGTGATGGTGCAGGCGCCCTTGTCCACATAAGCTAATTCGAAAAAATCATGCTTATCTTTGCGCCAAACAGAAGGCAGCGGGGGTACCTGCACCGATCCAGGCCATGTTATCCCGGAGACCAGCACCAAGGGGAAAGGTTGTTCACTGACCGCTTGCAGCATGCGCCTTAAGCCAGAAGTAAGTATGTCGTCCATACTTCTCCCTCCCGCATGCCCTAGATTTACGACATAAAGCCGTACATTTCCTTTACCCTGTGCCTATATGCACTTGTGCTTATATACACCTGGTTGCTGATCCCCGGTCCGTGGCCTGGTGAGGACAGGAGGTTATCGGGGGGCGGTGACCGCGACCGTTACCGCTCTCCGCCGACCGCCAGCTCGCCGACGTTCTCCTTTATCTTGCATATGGCGTTGAACACCAGCTCTGCTCCGGTTCTGCTCCCACAGCTCAGATAGCGGTGGCTGATAGTCACTTGTCTCGCCGCCCACATTTCCGCATTGGGCAGTCTAAGTTCATTATAGGCCGGAATAGTGATGGACGGGTGAAGCATACCCCGCAGGTTTTCCCGGGCAAAAGCCGGTTCTTTATAAAGCGGCCTGTCGTAGCCGGTAGAGGTATAGTTGACCCCCTCGGCATGCATGGCGGCCACAAATTGGGACCGGGAGCAGCCGAACGCTTCGGGATCGAACTTAAGCACCAGGAAGTAGCAGCCACGCTGGGTGAGGCGCGGTTCCGGCGGGGTCACCTCGATGCCGGGAATGGTACGCAGTTGCTCTTCCAGCCATACCACATTCTCATGGCGCATCTTGGCTTGCTCGGGGAAGCGTTGGAACTGCGAGAGCAGGAAGGCGCCCTGCAAGCCTCCCAGGCGGCAGTTGGATGCCGAAATATAGTGCCCGTAGGTGGTCTGACCCGTGCGGCGCCCGATGTTGCGCAAGAGCGAAATACGCTCGAAGAGGTCCGTATCATCCGTGATGACGATGCCGCCTTCGCCGCCGACCAGCGATTTGGAGTGCTGGAAAGAGAAACTCCCGCAAGTTCCCCAGGAGCCTACCCCCCGGCCTTTCCAGAAGGTGCCCTGCGCATGGGCGCAGTCTTCGATCAGGGCCAGATGGTGTTGGCGGGCAATTTCCGACAAGGCGTCGATATCGAAGCAATAGGCGCCGTAATGCACGGCTATGATAGCCTTGGTGCGGGTGGTGATGGCTTGGGCCGCCGCTGTTGGGCTGATCTGACAGGTGGTCTCATCCACGTCGACAAACACCGGTACCGCTCCCACCGACACAATTGCCGAGGCGGAGGCGACAAACGTGATCGCCGGTACCAGCACTTCGTCGCCGGGTTGCACGCCGCAGGCGCGCAAAGCCGTCTCCAGGGTGACTGTGCCGTTGGCCATAATTACGCCGTAGCGGGCGCTATGATAGGCGGCAAACTGCCTCTCAAATATAAAATTAGGATGAGTGTTTTCATCGCCGAGGCCCCCCAACTGGTTAAGGCGCACGGCCTGGAGGACAGCCTGCTCATCCTCCTGGGTGATGATCGGCCACTGAACTTTGTAACCTGCGCCCAAGCTGGGCCCACCGTTGATTGCCAATTTTGCCATGGCTAACTGCATACCTCCCGACGCGAAAGCGTTTTTTATGCCACATGATAATGGTAGCATCAAAACCTAGTGAAGACCATGTGTAGTTCAAGGTTTTTGTATTTGTAGCCGCATTTGGAGAGAAATATTAATGGCACCACATTATGCCATATGATACATTCGAAGACAGACAGGCCTGGTAAAGGCTATTATGATCCTCTAAATCCGGGGGCTTGACGTCCACCGTATCAAGGGGCTGGAGTTATGCATATTCGTGAATATCTCGTGCAAGTGGGCAAAGAAATCACGTCGTCGTTTCCTGCGCAGCTACCCCCGCCCGAGCAATGGCAAGATTGGCGTCGGGCCCGACAGGATAAGTTTTTGGATGCCTTAGGCCTCTCACGATATCTGCAAGCGCCCCGCACTCCCCTCAATGTGAAAGTAGCTCGTGTATTGCAGCGAGATGGTTACCGTGTTGAATGTCTGAGCTTTGAAAGTCTGCCCGGCTTGTATGTGGCAGGCAATCTCTACATACCTGACGGCGCCGAAAAATGCCCTGCCATTTTGTACCTTTGCGGTCACTTAATTGAACAAAAAGCTGCAGATGAATTTCAACAGATGTGTCGTCGCTTTGCCAAGCTGGGCTTTGTAACGCTGGTTATTGATACCATCCAGTTGGGTGAAGTCAAGGGATATCATCATGGCACCAATTTATATGGCTGGTTCCATCTTTATAGTCGCGGTTATATGCCGTCGGCAGTGGAAACATGGAACGGCATCCGTGCTTTGGATTTGCTGAGTGCCCGGCCCGAAGTTGATCCTAGCCGGCTTGGCGTATGCGGTATTTCGGGGGGCGGCGCCAGTTCGTGGTGGCTGGCCCAGGCGGACGATCGCATCAAAGCTGCGGCGCCGGCGTGTGGCACCGGCACGATTTATGCCCACATGTGCAATCGTTCCGTAGACAATCATTGCGACTGCATGTTTCCTAACAACAACGAAGGTAAATCTTTGGTAGAGCTGGCCGCCATCTGTGCGCCCAGGCCTGTGCTGATCGTCTCGGCTGCTTATGACGGCTATTACAACATCAGTGCGATTCAGGAATTTTATGAGCGCCTAAAAACGGTCTACAAGCATTTGGGAGCGGAAGACAAGATCGGTTTATGCGCCTATCCGGCTCGTCACTCATATCAAGACATCGGTCGGAAAGCTACATACCAGTTCTTCCTGAAACATTTGCAAGGCCGGGACATCACCCTGGATGATGTGCCGGATATAGATGACCACCTGGAAAAATATGAGGATCTGGCGGCCTTTCCGGAAGGACTACCGGCTAACGACAGGTCGACCACCGTGCACTCCTGGTTTATTCCAATGACGGAAAAACCGGCCATCACCAACGCCTCGGAATTGCAGGTCGAACGGCGACGGGTGGTATCTTTGCTCAAAGAGCAGACCTTTGCCACATTCCCGCAACCTTTACCGGATCCGGACTGGAAAATTGATCAGGAATCCCTGCTTCGCAATAATGCCCGGCGCTTACTTATCTCTTATACGTCCGAACCGGGATGGCGCCTGCGCATTATAGCCTTTCAGATGAATAATGCGGCGGCGAGGCCGACTATTATAGAGCTGTTAAGCGCCCAATCATGGCAGCGACACTTAATTCCGGAGCAAATAACGCCGCTGAGTGAGGGGTGTCCTGCAGGCTGGAACAGGATCTCGCTGCATGTTCGGGGTACAGGCGATACGGGGTGGAGTTCTGCTTTACAATGGCATCTGCGCCGGGCTCTACCGCTCACCGGCAGAACCATCGCCTCGCTGCGTGTATTGGATACCCTGCAAGGTCTACGAGCTGTCCGGGAACTGCCCAGTGTCGATGCCGAGATGGTCTACTTAGCCGGCGAAGGGGAAATGGCGGCAGTCGCTTTGTATGCCGCATTGCTTGATGAAAAAATTGCCGGTGTGATATTGTATAATCCCCCGGCAACTCAGAACCAACCCAGTCTTGCTAACGGCAGCGGTGACAGCATAGAAATGCTCAATTGTTTGCGCATAACCGATTTACCCCAGGTTGCCGGACTGCTCTGGCCGACGCATATCATCTTTGTCGCCGGACGTCCGGACACTTATCTTTGGACTGAAGAATTGTACCGGCGGCTCGGAGCGCCGGGTAATGTAGTGAATGTGCCGGAGTTGCGCAGTTGGCAACCGTAAACCTATATACCGGTAAACCCATAAATAGATTTGGCCGGTAAGGAGGTTTTGCCACCGTGAAACCGTTGTTTCTTCTGCTTATATTGCTGATTATGACGATAGCCGCTCAAGCGGCATACGCCAAAGGGTATTATGTGGATATATCAAATCCGGCGGCCAGCAATCTCAACCCCGGCACTAAGGAACTGCCGTGGAAACATGTGCCGGGAATGCTCAACTGGAGCGGACGAGTGAAGCTGCAGCCGGGAGATATTGTATATTTCAACAATGCCGCGACCTGGGAAGCTCCGGCGGGAACGTATTTTCTGCAGGTTCAAGGCGGAGTGACATATGACGGCCATTCCTGGGGTCCGGGAACGCGGGCGACCTTTAAGGCGACGGCTCCTTTACGTGCCCTTATCACTATTATGGATGACCATCCCGAATACCCCACCGTGGTGCGCGGCTTCGAGATTGATGCTTCCGGGTATGCCATAAACGGTATTGGCATTAACTTTCCACATTCACGAGGGGACTTGACCGGGGCTGTTAAAAGAATAGAAAACTGTGTAGTGCATAATTTGGGAGGGTTGGCCGCGAAAGGTGAATATGTATATGGCATCATTGTGAGCAGCGGCTACGGTGGTAATCCGCGGCGAGTGGTGGCCAATGTGGAAATTCTCAATTGCGTGGTCTATAACGTTTCACGCGGCGGCATCAACCTTTACTCGGCAAACGACAACCCAAATAGCCGGATCGAGAATGTCTTGGTTAGGGGAAATGAGGTATACAATTGTGGAACCGATCCCAGATACGCCGGCTCCAGCCTACCCGTTAAGAACCACGTCATCAATGCCATAGTGGAAAACAACATTATAAGAGACCCGGTCAATGGTTATGGAACAGGGTTTAGTTCGGACCCGGCCATCGTGGCCCGGAAAACCTGATTACCCGCAACAATTATATTACTAATATTAAAGATACCGGAATAGTAGGCAATGTCTGGGGGGAAGCGAGTGTAGAGTTTTACGGAAATATCGTCATTGGCAGTAATCAAGGATTTGGGCTGATAAATGCCGTCGGGCCGATATCGTTGCGCCTTCATCATAATACTTTCGTCAACAACAAATCAGGGGAAATTCATATCCCGAGCTTATCGCAAACACAAATAAAAACCCTTGAAATAGTGGGCAACGTGTTGATTGCCAATTCATCTGTTCTGCCGTTGAGAGATGAATCAGGGAAAATCACACTTCATGCCGGGAATCTTTATTATCGGATGGGAGGTGGACCGCTCGTATATTCGGTAACCACAGGGAAGTCTTATACCTCAAGTGATCTGCACCTCTGGGAACCAACCGCTATTGGTTTACAGTGAAAGGAAAGGATGATGAATAATGACTGGCAGGCGACGCATCATTTCCTTATTGACCATTATAGGAGTATTGGTTTGCCTGTTCGTTATGTCGGGGATGGTTGCAGCAGAGAAGACCCACCTGGTAATGTGGATCATCACTAACGATGCGGGCTTGTCGCTGTTCAACGAAGTTATTGTACCGCAGTTTGAAGCAGCATATCCAAACATAGTCGTAGAGGTAATGAATAATACCTGGACCGACTATACCAATAAGTTAATTTTGACAACCGCAAGCGGTGTAGCGCCGGATATATTCCTGTTGGCTGGTAATATGAGAGGTGCTTTTGCCGAACAGGGCATTGCCCGGCCTTTGGATGATTTTATCGCCAAATGGCCGGAATATAGCGATTTCATCCCTGAAGTCGTGAATGCCGTCCGGTATAAAGGCAGCCTTTACGGCATCCCCCTGCTCACTTCCGCCCGGTCGATATTCTACCGGTCGGATCTGCTGGAGCAGGCCGGTGTGGATAAACCTCCGGCTACCTGGGAAGAATTGCGGGCCATTTATCCCAAACTGACCAAAGTAACGCCGGAAGGGCAAGTATCACAGTTGGCCATGCCTATCACTATAGATTTCCACTTCTGGTATGCTTTGCTTAAGCAAGCAGGTGGGGAGTTGGCCACGGAAGACGGCAATAAACCTTTGTTCAATTCACCGCAGGGCTTAACAGCACTTCGTTACTACATGGATATGTACGATTATTCCAGGAGTTTCGGACCAATGGTCGGCGGGGCGGATTTCTTAAAAGGTAATTATGCCATGGAATTTGGCGGTCAGCATTGGCGCTTGCCTACGGCTAAAATATCTTATCCCGACCTTGTCCCGTATATTCACGCCGCTCCACCGTTAAAAAATGAGAAGCAGGTAGCGGTGATATATACGGACTCCCTGGCGATTCACGGCTCTTCCAAGAATGCGGACGCTGCTTTTGAGTTCCTGAAATGGTACTCGAAGGTAGAAAACAACACCGCCTTTAATGAAATCAACTTTACCATACCGTCCCGTATCTCTTCTCTCCGGACGGATTATGTCCGCACCACCCACATTATCGATGAAGTTATGAGGCTCGTTCTGCCATTTACAGAACCTTGGCCCAACCATAACAATCCTAATCAGTCTCAGTGGACGTCTGAGTTCAGCAAACTTGTTGACAGACAGACCACACCTGAGAATATGCTGGATACGCTGGCCCGTGCTTGGGTACCTGTATCTAACTGATAGCTAACAGCAATTGCACTGCATCTTTAAGGTGAATGAATGAGAAAACAGAGCCCAAACGGGAGGTTAGAGCCTTCCATATGGGCTCTGTTTGCATGCGACAGGGAGAGCTGGAGAACAGTCTGCTCATCCTCCTG
>DULU01000071.1 GCA_012840225.1 Bacillota bacterium | reverse complement strand
CTAAGTTTCCACCCGACCTGAGATGATGGTACCAAATTAACGCGCCCTTCGGCGGGACGGCATCGGCACCCCTCCGCTCCGGCCGGGTGGGGTGTGGGGTGTAGGGTGTCGAGGGTGACTTTATATGTATGCATGGATCGCCTGTCCCGGCGACCACAGCCGACCTGCTGGAAACTGTTACCATTACCAACCGGCGGTGATTCCCCTGGCGTTAAAAAGAGGGTCGCATAAACTTAAAAGCCCAGCTAAGTTTCCGCCCGACCTGGGATGATGGTATCGAATTAACGCGCCCTTCAGCAGGTCGGCATCGACACCCCTCCGCTCCGGTCGGGTGGGGTGTGGGGTGTAGGGTGTCGAGGTGACTATATACATTGTATACACGAGATCCCACTGCCTGTTGCGGGGCAGTGTAGATACTCAGCCTCTAGCCAGGTCTATTCGTATCCATGCTCCGATTATCGGTCACACTACCCTTGTGCTGGCTATCGTTTTATTGCAGGAGCGCATGTACAGGAGCGCATGTACAGGAGCGTATGTGCAGAAGCGTTTGTGGCTGGCGTAGGACTGGGGAATGATTTGTATATTATGCACGGCTATGCAGAGTAATTGGTTGGGGGCCACAGTGTGACTGAAAACAATGTGACTGAAAACAGTGTGACTGAAGTAACTGTGACTGAAAACGGTGTGACTGCAGTTTATGATGCTTTGCATCGGGCATATGCCGGCGCCCGCCAGGTTCTGGTTGCCAGCACCGGAGAAAGAAAAGTGGCCTCCTATATCCCCGCCCTAGCCACAGCCGATCCGATGCGCCTTGGGGTGACGGTGATGTTGGCGGACGGAAACAGCTACTCCGCCGGGGATACGGACACCCCCTTTACCCTACAAAGCGTATCCAAAATCGTGTCGCTCAGCTTGGCTTTGCAGCTCTTTGGCATGGAGAAGGTGTTTTCCCGGGTTGGTATGGAACCGACCGGCGACCCATACAATTCCCTGGTGAAATTGGAGGCTGCCCAACAGGACAAACCGCTCAATCCCTTCATCAATGCCGGCGCTATCGCCATCTGCAGCCTACTGGCTGAGGAGTTGGGAGCAAAGGCGGCTGAAGAGCAGATCTATACCCTGACTGCACAACTGTGCGCGCCGGAACCGGTCGGTATAAATGAAACAGTATATTTAAGTGAGGCAGCCACCAGCCATCGCAATCGCGCCTTAGCCTATTTATTGAAGGAACTTGGTGCCATCAGAGGGGAGCCGGAGGTGGCTGTCCATGTCTACCTGCGCCAATGTGCTCTGGAGGTCACCTGCCGCGGTCTCGCCGCCATAGCGCTCTGCTATGCCCATCCTCACCTGGCCAATCAGGCAGTAGGATTGCCTCTGGCCGTATTGCGCCTGGTAAATACCTTCATGGTAACCTGCGGCATGTATAATGCTTCCGGGGAATTTGCCATCAAAGCCGGCATACCCGCCAAAAGTGGCGTGAGCGGCGCTGTCATGGCAACGGTGCCTGGGCGCATGGGGATCGGCGTCATCGGGCCGGCTCTGGACGACAAAGGCAACAGCATTGGCGGCACCCGCTTTTTAATCGAGTTCAGCAGGCTGTTGAATCTCAGCATGTTTTAATTGTTAATATGTAGGCAAGAAGATGTTATTTGATATATAGCATATGGTATATGGTATGATAAGGCTGATTAGGTAGGTAGGTAGCCGGGAGGTCTATGGAAATGTCTATGGTAAAATCCCCGCAGAAAACCGCGCTGGTGACCGGGGCGGGAAGAGGTATCGGCCGGGCGATAGCCCTAACCTTAGCCGATGCCGGTTTCAATGTTGTGATCAATTATGCGCGGAATAAAGAGGCCGCACAGGCTGTATTGTCCGAGATCGAGCAAAAAGGCGGCCGAGGCTTATTGGTGCAAGGCGATATCAAGCAGGCTGAGGACAGAGCACGGCTCGTGGGGGAGGCCATGCAGGCCTTCGGACGCATAGATGTGCTGGTAAACAATGCCGGGGTAGCTCCGAGGGAGCGTAAGGATATCCTGGAGGCGACCGAGGACATTTTCGACGAAGTGCTGGCTACCAACATTAAGGGGCCATACTTCCTTACCCAGCTCGTGGCCAGGGAAATGATTAAAATCGTCGAGAGCAAGGCTATTGAAGATTACCGCCCGGTTATTGTGAACATCACTTCTATCAGCGCCTCTACCGTCTCTACCTCCAGAGGCGAATATTGCATCTCCAAAGCCGGGGCGGCCATGATTACGAAACTATATGCCGTGCGCCTGGCGCCGTATGGTATCGGCGTATATGAAATCCGGCCCGGCATCATCGCCACAGATATGACGGCGGCGGTAAAGGAGAAGTATGATGCCCTGTTTGCCCAGGGTATTACGCCCATTGCCAGGTGGGGTCTGCCCGAAGATGTGGCCAAAGCGGTGAAAGCCATAGTGACCGGCGCTTTCCCGTATTCCACAGGCGAAGTGATCCATGTCGACGGCGGCTTCCATCTGCGGGTACTGTAGTGCTGTAGCTGTGGTAGCTGCTGTATCTGGGTAGCTGTTGTGGTTGTAACGGATAATTATTGTTAAGGAAGCTGCTATGGAAAAAGATAAAACAAAAGAAAACGGCTTGGCGCCGGGCGATGGCGGCGTCGGCGTCGGTGGCGATGGCATCGGTATTGGCGGCGGCGGTGGCGTCGGTAGTGGCGGCGCCGGCGGCGGGGACAGCAGAAAAACCGTATATATAGCCTCCTGCCCGACATATGAGCGTCAGGCTGTGGAAGCCGCCGTGGCTGAGGCGGTAGCCGGCGTCGGCGGTTGGGAGAAGTTTGTGCAGCCGGGGCAAACGGTGCTGGTCAAGCCAAATCTGCTCTACGGGGCTTCTCCCGACAGGTGTATCACTACCCATCCGGAAGTGGTATATGCGGTGGCCAAAGCGCTAAAAGAACTGGGATGCCGGGTGGTGATCGCCGACAGTCCCGGTTCAGCTATCTTGCATCAGGCGCACAGCATCAAGAAGGTATATGATGCCGCAGGTATGACTGCCGTGGCCACCGAGTTGGGTGTGGAGCTTAACCTTGATACCCGCTCTGAGCAGGTGCGCATGCACAGCACCTCCGGCGGGCGGATGCAGGTGCCTTTTCAGGTGATGACCCCCGTTCTCACAGCCGACGCCGTGGTGGTGGTTTCCAAAGCCAAAACCCATGGCTTTACCTATTTAAGCGGTGCCGCCAAGAATCTGTTCGGCGTCATTCCCGGCCTGGAGAAGACCGGTTTTCATGCCCGTTTTCCCGACCGGAACGATTTTGCCCGCATGCTGGTGGATTTGAACGAGCTGATCAAGCCCAGGTTGCAAGTGGTGGACGCTGTGGTCGGCATGGAAGGAGAAGGCCCTTCCGGCGGGGAAAAGCGTCATATAGGAGCAATTTTGGTCGGGGCCGATTACACCGCCGTCGATGTGGCGCTGGCCCGCATCATGTCCATGGATCCGGCCCGGGTGGGCACCATCGCCGCTGCCGTGGAGCGAGGTTTGGTCTCTCCCACATTTGAGGATATTTCTTTTATACCCTCTCTGGAGCCGTATATAATCCCAGATTTTGTTCACCCGTCCACCTATACCTATGATTATGCTGGTGACGATCGCCACCACCGCCCCCGCACCGCCGTAGGGCGGATCGTGAGCCAGCGCTGGCGCAAGTTGCGCCACAACTCCCTCGGCATGTTCGGACGTCTCTATCTGCCCCGGCCTGTCCTTTTGGCGGATAAATGCGTCGGGTGCGGCGACTGCCGGCGCAGCTGTCCGGTGAAAGCCATAAACTGGCAGAATAATCGTCCTGAATTTAAATATAAAACCTGTATAAAGTGCTATTGCTGCCAGGAGATGTGCAGGAAAAATGCCATCAAACTGGAGGTATCGCTATTGCGGCGGCTGATGCGGCGCTTGCCCGGGTAGGCCAGTTGATACGGCGCCTGCTTGGGTAGGCTGGATAGGCGATCTTCTATCGACCGACCGACCATCGCTCCTGCCCGGCGACGACAAAGAGACCGGAGGTAAATTTGTGGAAATAAGAAAAGCTCATATGCAGGATGTCGAGGGCATGCATGCCTTGATCAATAATTACGCGGCGCAGGGCTTGATGTTGCCCCGTTCCCGAAACGCTCTTTATGAGGGCATACGTGAGTTTACGGTAGTTACCGAAAACGACCGGTTGATCGGTTGCGGCTCTCTGCATATCCTCTGGCATGATCTGGCGGAAATCAGATCTCTGGCTATCGATCCGGAGTATGTCAAGGGCGGTCTGGGGCGGCAGCTGGTTGAGAGACTGCTGGCAGAGGCGGCTTCATTGGGCATTCCGAGGGTATTTGCACTCACCTATGTGCCTGATTTCTTCGCCCGCTGCGGTTTTCGCCAGGCCAGCCGGGATGAGCTGCCGCAAAAAGTATGGAAAGAATGCATCAACTGCCCGAAGTTTCCCGACTGCGACGAGATCGCCGTGGTGATTGAGGTCCCGCTGCCGGCGGAGAAAGCGCCAACAGGAGAAGCTTTGCCGGAGAAGGAAAAAGAGCAGGGCAAGGCAGCTGGTTGAGAGCCGGTAAGGAGAGGCGCCAAGCCCTCCGAGCTTGGCGCCCAGGCTTGGAACAGCTTGCTCTCTAACACTAACACCAACTCTAACTCTAACACTAACTCTAGCTCTAGCTAGCTATATGATCCGTACTTCAAACCGGCCTCCATATATGCCTCGACATTGGCGATGATCTTGAGTAAAGCGGATTTATCCAGATATGGATCGACGCCGGCATCGCCCCCTGTGGGGCGCAGGGTGAAGCCGCCGCCGGCCGCAGCTGCCTCAATGGCCCCTCGCACGCAGGCCGTGACCTCTTCCGGGGACATGTTTATAAATGATTGACTGG
>DULU01000001.1 GCA_012840225.1 Bacillota bacterium | reverse complement strand
GCCCCTGCCCCCGCATCTGCCCCCGCACCGGTACCCGCCCCCAGGCCGGTGTTCGACACCATCTTCACCGGCGGTACGGTGGTGGATCCGGCGCAAAATATATATGAAGAAATGGAAGTGGGCGTAAAAGGCACCCGGATTGCCGCCCTCGGTAAGGAACTCGCCAGGTCGCCCTGGACCAAGGTGGTCGACTGCCGGGGCCTGATCATCACTCCGGGGCTGATCGACTTGCATGTGCATGTCTATCCGGGAGCCACACCGCTCGGTATCGACCCCGACGAGGTGATGCTGGTAGGCGGGGTGACCACCATGGTGGATGCCGGGAGCGCCGGTTCGTCCAACTGGCCGGGACTCCGTGATCAGGTGGTGCTAAAGGCTAAGCCGCAGATCCTGTCCCTGATTCATCTTTCGGCCATCGGTCTGGCCGCCTCCGATTTCACCGGCGAACTCCTTAGTCCCATTCTGGCCGATCCGGAAGGAGCCGCCCAGGTGCTTCTGAACGAGAGAGCTTTGGCTGTCGGCGTGAAATTGCGTGCCGGAGCCCACCTCTTGGGAGAGGGTGATCATGCCTGGCAGCTTTTGCGCCGGGCGGCGAAGCTCGCCCGCGACACAGGTACCTGGCTGATGGTGCATGTCGGCAACACGCCGATGTCCCTACCCGAACTAGTTGCCGAACTCGCTCCGGGCGATGTGATCACCCATTGCTATAAAGGCGGCCCATATGGTCACAAAGTGCTGGACGAACACGGCCGGGTCTGGCCGGCCCTCAAAGAGGCGGCAGCCGCCGGGATTATTTTCGATGTAGGTCACGGCGCCGGCAGCTTCGGTTGGGAGGTGGCGGCGCAGGCCATAGAGCAAGGCTTCCTGCCCCAGGTGATCAGCACGGATTTGCACTATTACAGCCTGAAACAGCCGGTAGGCAACCTGCCTCTCACCATGACTAAGTTTATCCTTTTGGGGCTGTCGCTCCCTGAAGTGATAGCCCGCTGCACTGCCGCTCCCGCTGCCGTGCTCGGCCGGGAAAAGGAGATCGGCTCGCTGTTGCCCGGCAGCACGGCGGATATCACCCTTTTGAGATGGCGGGAGGAGAGCATCTCTCTATATGACTGCTACGGCGAGGTCCGGGAAGCCGACCGTTATCTGGAATGCGCCGGGGTGATGCGCGCCGGGGTGTTATATCAAAGAGACGATGGCGCGGCGAAACGTGATTTATACAAACCGCCGCAGTGAGTAAAATAAACTGCAAAAGCCTCAAAGCCTCAAAGCTCCAATGCCTCATGTGCGGCGAGAGCTTATAGTGGGCTAATAATAAAAGGAAACAGTTGGTTGGTAAAATAGGATATCAGGTTTGGAGGAAAAAGTTTTGGCAGAGAGAGCAAGGCTTCGCTTTGCGCCCAGTCCGACCGGATATGCACACATCGGCACGGCGCGCACCGCTTTATACAACTTCCTTTTGGCCCGCCATCTCGGCGGGGATTTCATCCTGCGCATTGAGGATACCGATCGCCGCAGGTATATGGAGGAAAGTGTCGCCGACATCGTCACCAGCCTGCACGCCTTGGGTATCGACTGGGACGAAGGGCCGGACAAAGGTGGGGCATATGGTCCCTATCGCCAGTCGGAGCGCCTGCCGATATATCATGAATACCTGCACAGGCTGATAGAGACCGGACATGCTTATCCCTGTTTCTGCTCCGGCGAGAAGACGGCGGCCTCCCAGCATAAGGGGGACAAAAAAGGTTCCGACTCCGCCTCCGGCTCCGGCTCCGCCGCCTCTGGCTCCGGCTCCGGCTCCGCCCCCACCCCCGTCGCCACCGGCTATGACCGGACCTGCCGGAGTATCCCCCCGGAGGAAGCCAGGCGCCGCATGGAAAAGGAGCCCTATGCCATCCGTTTCAAAATGCCTTTGAGCGGTACCACGGTGGCCCATGACGCTCTGCGGGGCGATATCACCTTCGACAACTCGCTCCTGGACGATCATGTGCTGCTGAAGCAGAAGCAGCCGGGGGAGAAATGGGCCTGGCCGACCTACCACGGGGCGGCACCCATCGACGATCACCTGATGAAGATCACCCACATCGTGCGGGGAGATGAATGGCTTCCTTCCATTCCCCGCCATGTGCTGCTGTTTAAAGCTTTTGGCTGGGAGCCGCCCGTCTTTTGCCACTTGCCGGTGATTCTCTCCCCAAGCGGTAAAGGGAAGATGGCCAAGCGGGAAGGCTCGACGGCCGTGCGCGAATTCCTGAAAGCCGGCTATCTGCCGGAGGCTTTGCGCAATTTTATCCTGCTTTTGGGTTGGTCGGGGAAAAACGATCAGGATATATACTCCCTGGAGGAAGCCATTGCCGCCTTTACCATGGAAGGCATCTCCAAATCGCCGGCCGCCTTCAGGACTGATAAGCTCGATTGGCTGAACGGGGTGTATATCCGGAATCTGTCCACCGAAGAGCTGGCGGAGCGCTTGGCACCCTATATGCAGGAGGCCGGTCTGCTTAAAGATCCGGCCGATGCCGGCGAGAGAGACTACCTGAAGCAGATCGTCCCGCTCATCCAGGAGCGGATCACTTTGCTGAGCGACACTCCTGAGCTGGTGCGCTTTTTATATGAGGAGCCGCCGGAATATGAAGCCGCCTTGCTCATGCAAAAGGTGAGCGCCGAGGAGGCGAGTCGCATATTGCAGACCGCCCTTGAGGTGGTGGCGGCCGCCGAGCCCTTTACGGGAGAACACCTCCACGCCGTCCTGAAGGAAGCCGCCGAGCGGCTGGGCGTAAAAGCGGGGCAGATGTTCCTGCCCCTGCGGGTAGCTGTATCCGGCCGCCCGGTCAGCCCGGGCAGCGTCACCGATATAATGGCCATACTGGGCCGGGACAAAACCAGGGCCCGCCTGGCCAAAGCTCTGGGAAAACTGGGTAAACTGTAGGGTGCGGCGGCGCCGGCGTTGATGGTGCTATGGCGTTGATGGTGCTATGGCGCTGATGGTGCCGTGGCACTGATACGCCGATAGTCTTAATAATGCTAATGCCGCATTATGGCGCTAGTGCTAGCGCCGGCGCGGGGGGCGGTAGAGATTGGTGCTGCTGCCGTAGACCAACTCTGCCGCCTCCATCAGTGTTTCCGACAAAGTGGGATGCGGGTGGATGGTCATCTTGAGATCAGCAGCTAGCGCCTGCATCTCGATGGCCAGAGCTCCTTCGCCGATCAACTCGCCCGCACCGGGTCCGGCCAGGCCTACGCCTAAAATCCTGCCGCTTCCGGCATCCACGATCAGCTTGGTCACCCCGTCGCTCCGCCCCGCCGTGGCCGCCCGGCCGGAGGCCGCCCAAGGGAAGCGCACCGTCTTCACGTCAATTTTACCTGCCCGGGCCTGACTTTCCGTCAACCCGCACCAGGCAATTTCCGGATCGGTATAGACCACGGCCGGAATGGCTGCCGGGGCAAAGGTGGCGGTCTTGCCGGCGATCACTTCCGCCGCCACTTTCCCTTCGCAGGAGGCCTTGTGAGCGAGCATCGGTTCCCCGGTCACATCGCCGACGGCAAAAATGGCCGGATCTGTGGTACGCCGCTCGCCGTTCACCTTTATGAAACCCTTTCCATCCAGCTCCACCTTGGTGTTTTCCAATCCAAGCCCCTGATGATAAGGCTTCCGGCCCACGGCGATCAAAACCCGGTCATAACTACTTTCTTCCTGTACAGCCCCCTCAAAGGTCACCGTCACCTTATCATCGTCGGCCCGCAGGGCGGCTACCTGGGTGTTTAGCATGACAGCTTCCAGACTCTCCGCCAGCCGCTTGGAGAGGAAGGTGACCAGATCGCGGTCGGCACCGGGCAGGAGGCCCGAGGTCAACTCGACCACCGACACCCTGCTCCCAAGGGCGGCATAGATGGAACCGATTTCCAGGCCGATATACCCGCCACCGATCACCAGGAGTGTACCTGGGATATCCGCCAAAGCCAAGGCATCCGTCGAATCCATCACCCGCGGGGAGTCGACGGCCAAAGCCGGCGGGATGGAGGGCACCGAGCCGGTAGCGATGATTATATAATCGAAAGTGCGCTCCTCGGTGTGGCCGCGCCCCTTTTGAATAGATAAGGTATGAGAATCCACGAAGCGGCATTTTCCCTGGATATACTCCAGCCGGCGCTGGTTGCACAAGGTCTGCAGCCCCTTGGTCAACTTGGTGATGACACCGTTTTTATGGGTGCGCAGGGCATCCAGATCGATTTCCGGCCGAGAGAAGCGCACACCGCAGGCTGCCGCCCGCTCCGCCTCCTCAATCACCCTGGCCACATGAAGCAGGACCTTTGAGGGGATACATCCCCGGTATAAGCAAGTGCCGCCGGGATTGATCTGCCTGTCGATCAAGGTCACCTGCAAACCCAGATCGGCAGCGGCAAAAGCGGCGGCGTATCCGCCCGGTCCGGCACCGATCACGGCTACTTTTTGCGGCGTGGTGTGCGACTCTGATGCATGCGGACTGATCATGAATATAACCTCCAAATCTTACATAACCGGGGTTGGGCTCCGGCTCCAGGGAAACTTCAGCCACCCGGGGAATCATCAATCAGCACCAGTATATAAATAATGTCCGCAGCTATCAACCTTAAGCGAGAGGATAAGGGGTTATTATGCGGGGGGTTCTGGAGCCGTAAGGTTATATAACGGCGAGTCCTTTGTTTTGTTTGCGGAAATAGGCAGGTCGGCATGGTCTGATGGCGAAAAAGGCTTATGATATGGATATGGTATGGATGCGCCGGCGCCGGGAAGAGACCATGCCGAGAAGACGTAAGATAAGACGCAGCCGAGGGACCGGTTGCGCTTTATGGAGGTTGGATTCTGATGAGCAAGAGAACAGACATCACACCCATAGCCGCCGCTTTATACATGCTGCCGGTAAAGACCAGAGTACCATTGAAGTTTGGCCCTGAAGTGCTGACTTCCGTCACCTGCGCCCGGGTGCGCCTGACGGTGGCCTGCAGCGCCGACGGGCGGAAGGCTGAAGGGTGGGGGGAGACTCCCCTCAGCGTACAGTGGGTGTGGCCCAGCAGCCTCTCATATGAGGAAAGAGAACAAGCTCTGCGGCAGTTTTGCTTCAAGCTGGTGGACGCCTGGGCCGGCTGCCGCCTGACCGGGCATCCCATGGAGATAGGATATGATTTCCAGGAACAGGTGTTACCGGTCCTCTGGCGGGAGTTCAATCAGGCTCGTGCCGGAGCCGGCAAAGAGCCCATGCCGTGGCTTGCTGCCTTGGTCTGCTGTTCCTTGTTTGATATTGCCCTGCACGACGCCTATGGCAACCTGCATGGCCGTCCCATCTACGACATGTATGGACCCGAATATATGAGCCGCGACCTCGCGACGATGATTGAGCCGGCGAGCGGGGCGGTGGGAGTGGCAGGAGTAGCAGGGGCCGCAGGGGCGACAGAGGCGGCAGGGGCGACAGAGGCGGCAGGGGCGACAGAGGCGGCAGGGGAGACAGGGGCCGCAGGCACCACCGGAGCCGCCGTCTCCTTTGCCGGGAAATACCCGGAAGATTATCTGATCCGTCCCCGCCTGGAGCGCCTTCCGGCCTGGCACCTGGTGGGCGGTCTTGATCCTCTGGCCGAGGAAGAGCTCACCGGCAGCGAGCCGGATGATGGTTACCCGGTCCTATTGGCGGATTGGATCAAAAGAGACGGCCTGAAGTGCCTGAAGGTGAAGCTGCGCGGCAATGATGCCAAGTGGGATTACCAGCGGCTGGTCTCCGTCGGACGGATTGCTGTAGAGAACCGGGTAGATTGGCTGACCACCGATTTCAACTGCACGGTGACCGATCCGGCATATGTAAACGACATCCTCGACCGCCTGGTGGTGGAACACCCGCGCATCTACGGTATGATTCTATATGTGGAGCAGCCCTTCCCATATGACCTGGAGAATAATCGCATCGACGTGCATTCGGTCTCGGCCCGCAAGCCGCTTTTTATGGACGAGAGCGCTCATGACTGGCATCTGGTGCGCCTCGGCCGGGAGTTGGGCTGGACGGGAGTAGCCCTGAAGACCTGCAAGACGCAAACCGGGGCGCTTTTGACCGCCTGCTGGGCCAAAGCCCATGGCATGACCCTGATGGTGCAGGACCTGACCAACCCCATGCTGGCGCAGATACCGCATGTGCAATTGGCTGCCCATGTCGGCACCATCATGGGAGTGGAGACCAACGCCTGCCAGTTTTATCCCGAAGCTTCCAAACCCGAGGAAGAGGTACACCCGGGGTTATACAGGCGCCGCCAGGGAGTGGTGGATCTGACCAGTTTAAGAGGCCCCGGCTTCGGCTATAGATATGAAGAGATCAGACGCGAGCTGCCTGAGCCTGTGGCCTATAGCGAAAGGTAAAGAACAAGATGGAGACACCGGACAGGATGGAAAAGGCACGGAAGCAATTTGTGGAGCGGCTGCAGGAGACACCGGTCATTCCCGGTGTGAAGAGCCGGGTCGATCTGAAGATGGCGGTCGACCAGGGAGCGCAGATCATCTTTATCCTGACAGGCAGCATTTTCAGCCTGCGGGAGGCGGTGCAATATAACCAGGAGCATAATGGGCCCGATCGGGCCCTGCTTTTTGCACACATTGATCTCTTGACCGGGATCGGCAAAGACAATGAGGGGTTGCGCTATCTGGCCAGCGAAATCGGCATCAACGGGATTCTCACCACCCGCAGCGCCTTGATCAAAGCCGGGAAGAAAGAGGGGCTGATCACCATCCTGCGGGTGTTTGCCGTGGATTCGGAAGCCCTGAAGACCGGGTTGGAGACGGTGCATTCAGCTGCCCCGGATGCTTTGGAGATCCTTCCTGCTCTGGTCATTCCGGCCATCGCCCATCGTCTGCCCTTTGATCGCCTGCCGCCGGTGATCGCCGGCGGACTGCTGGAAAACCAGGAGATGGTGCGCACCATACTTAAAACCCCGGTGGTGGCTGTCTCCGCCAGCCGGCCGAGCGTCTGGAAGCAGCCGGTGAAAGGCCGAAGGAGGCGACCCGTGCCCCCCGATCAAAGCATGCCACCCGGCCACACGCCCCCTTCCCGCTCTCCGGCCACCCCTGTCACCTCGGCCACCCCGGCCACCCCGGCCACCCCAACCGCCCGGCCACCCCGGGATGCGACCGCCCTTGACAAGTGGTAGGCCGGAGGCATAATCTGTATTTGGACAACGAAATATGGTAACCACAGGGAGCGAGCGTATTAGAGAGAGTTCCCCCGCTAATGCTGGGGGCTCTCTTTATTTTTTTGCGGAACAATGAGGCGATAAAGGCGTGGTGATGGCTATTGACTAGGCAGAAGGTTTATGATGTGGCGGTGATCGGAGGCGGGGTGGTCGGCTGTGCCATCTTGAGGGAGCTCAGCCGGTACCGCCTGCGTCTCGTGCTGCTGGAAAAGGAAGCTGAGGTGGGTTTCGGTACCAGCAAGTCCAACAGCGGTATCATACACGCCGGCCACCATGGAGCCGCCGGGACGCTTAAAGGCCGCCTGGAATGGGAAGGCAACCAGATGTGGGATCAGCTGGCGGCCGAGCTGGGCTTTGGTTTTCGCCGCTGCGGCGAGTTAACCGTGGCTCTCAGGCCTGAGGATCTGCCGGTGTTGCAGCAGCTCAAAGAGCAGGGAGAAGCCAGAGGCGTTCCGGGCCTCGCCTTTTGGGACAAGGAAACGATTCGCCGGGAAGAGCCCAACCTCCATCCGGCTATCGAAGTGGCTTTATATGCCCCGACCTCCGGGGTGGTCAATCCGTATGAAGCCTGCTTCACCCTGGCGCAAAACGCCGCCATGAACGGGGCAGAGCTTCTCCTCGAGCATGAAGTGGTCTCCATCACCAAGGTGGAGGACAGAGACGTAGACGGGAACGGGGATACAGGAAATGGTCCCTTGTTCGTCATCCGGGCCCGCCGCCAAGGCGGGGAAGGGGAAGCGGAAAGAGTAAGAGTAAGGGAAGTGGTCGCCCGCTATGTGGTGAATGCCGCCGGGACTGCCGTCGCCCAGGTGGCGGCCATGGCCGGTGCCGCCCTGCCGCCCATCATCTGGCGCAAGGGCGAGGAATATTTGCTCGACAAGCGTTTGGTCGGCATCGTCAAGCGCACCATCTTCCCCTGCCCGACCCCCACCTCCAAGGGGATTTTGGTGATCCCCACTTGCGACGGCACCATCATGGTAGGACCCACAGCCCATGAAACCCGGCATAGCGACGACCGGGCCACCACCTTTGATGGTTTTTCCGAGGTTTTTGCCTTCGTGCAGAAATTGGTGCCGGCTATCTCCCCGAGAGATTGCATCGCCCAGTTTGCCGGCTTGCGCACTGTGGCCGAGGGCGAAGATTTCATCATTGAGACAGCTCCTATAGGCCGTTTTGTGCAGGTGGCCGGCATCCAGTCGCCCGGCCTGACGGCGGCGCCGGCCATCGCCAGGATGGTAGCTTCTCTCCTTGAGGACGAAGGGTTACGCCTGACGGAAAAGGACGATTTCCGGCCCACACTGCCGCCTCCGGTCCGCTTCGGGCAGCTTTCACCCGAGGAACAAGCCGCCCTCGCCGCTGCCCACCCGGAATACCGGTGCATCGTCTGCCGCTGTGAAAATGTGACCGAAGGGGAAATAGTGGCGGCCATCAAAGCCGGGGCCCGCACCCTGGACGGCCTGAAGTTCCGCACCAGGGCGGGCATGGGCCGCTGTCAGGGCGGTTTTTGCACGACGAGGTGCATGGAGCTATTGTCCAGGGAACTCGGGATACCAATGACCGCCATCACCAAAAGGGGCGGCGGCTCCTGGATAGTGACCGGGCGGCCGGTGCCGGTCGGCGATCAAGGCGCGGAAGGAGAGATGAGCAGTGCAAACCACATGCGCATGTGATGTGGCGGTAGTGGGCGGCGGACCGGCAGGATTGGCGGCGGCGCTGGGAGCCAAGGAAGGTGGAGCCGCCCGGGTGGTGCTTTTCGACAGAGAAAAGGAAGCGGGTGGCATCCTCTGGCAGTGCATTCATGCCGGCTTCGGCTTACATCATTTTAAGGAAGAACTCACCGGCCCGGAATATGCCCAGAGGTTTCTCGATCAGGCCCGAGCGGCCGGGGTGGAAATCATGACGGAAACCTTTGTGCTGGGTATCGACGCCGACCGCCGGGTGAGGACTCTCTCGCCGGCCCACGGCATGCAGGTTTGGGAGTGCAAGGCGGTAGTGCTGGCCATGGGGGCCAGGGAGCGCACCCGCCCGGCCATCCATACTCCCGGCACCCGTCCGGCTGGGGTGATGACTGCCGGACTGGCGCAGAAACTGGTTAATATCATGGGTTTTCTGCCGGGGCGGCGAGCCGTCATCCTCGGCTCGGGAGATATCGGCCTGATCATGGCCCGCCGGCTGACCCTGGAGGGGGTGGAGGTGGAAGGGGTTTATGAGATCATGCCCCATCCCGGCGGCCTGAACCGCAACATAGTCCAATGCCTCCACGATTATGATATTCCCCTTCATCTTTCCACCACCGTCTCCTGGGTGCATGGCCGGGACCGGGTGGAAGGGGTTACCGTCACTCCCGTAGACAGCCGCCTGCAGCCGGTGCCCGGCGCCAAGGGGCGCTTTATCTCCTGCGACACTCTCCTTTTAGCTGTGGGCTTGATCCCGGAAAACGAACTCTCGCTGCAGACCGGCCTCGCACTCGATCCCGCCACCGGCGGGCCGGTGGTGAGCAGCACCATGGAAACCACCGTGCCGGGCATCTATGCCTGCGGCAATGTGCTGCACATCCACGACCTGGTGGACTATGTGACTGAGGAGGCGATGGTGGCGGGCTGGTATGCAGCCGGTGCCGTCGACGGTCGCCGCCCGGACACCATCCGCCTGGTGCGGGGGCCGGGCATCGCCAGCTGCGTGCCGCATACCCTCTCCAACCGGGTGGAAAGGGAACAGGTGATATATCTCCGGGTCAGGCAGCCGATGGAAAACTGCCGCCTGCATTTCGGCGAGGTGTTCGAGCGCCGGCTGCGCTATGCTTTTCCGGCGGAGACCGTCAGGGTGACCATCAAACCGGAAGTGTTGGCGGAATTTCCCGACGGCGATCTGACTGTCTATTTATCGGAATAAAGGCGACAAGCAGGTGGATGGACAGTTGAATGGAGGAGAATTCGGATGAGCGAGGTAACCAATTATTTATGCATCGGCTGTCCGATTGGCTGCCGGCTGACGGTGGAGCATGAAGGCGAACAGATCAAAGATATCACGGGCTTCGCTTGCCGGCGGGGCCGGGATTTCGCTGAAAAGGAGCATACTGATCCCCGCCGGGTGGTGACCACCACGGTGACATTGGCCGGTGGTCAAAACATTGCCCGACTGCCGGTGAAATCGGAAAAACCCGTGCGCAAAAGTGAAGTGCCGGTGATCTGCCAAAAGTTACAGAATATGGTGGTGCAGGCGCCGGTGCGGATAGGTCAGGTGGTTTTGCCCGGAGCCACCAGCGACGGCATCAATGTGGTGGCCACCCGCCATGTGGCGACTTCCTGAGAACTTGCCCCCACTGAACGCTTGGACACTGAACAAATGGCAGGGGACACTTGTCGCCCCGAACGCCCGGCAGTTTACACATTGAAAGGTTGATCTGGAGTTGAGCAGACAGGGAAGCGCACCGCCGTTGGCGGTGGGAACCATAAAAGAGGAATTCCAAAAATATAAAGGTTTTATTTTTGATCTGGACGGTACCATCT
This sequence comes from Bacillota bacterium, assembly GCA_012840225.1. Lineage (GTDB taxonomy): Bacteria > Bacillota > Limnochordia > DTU080 > DTU080 > DULU01. The sequence continues at coordinate 28,785 of DULU01000001.1, read as the reverse complement.
ACCTGGGTGACAAATTGATCCCGGGCGCCGCCGCCGTGGTGGAGACCCTGCGCCGGGAAGGCCGGCGGGTGGTTTTTCTTTCCAACAAACCTTTGGACAGAAGGGAGACCTATGCCCGCAAGCTGACGAAGCTCGGCATCGTCACCCCGCCGCAGGATGTGATCAATTCCGCCTATGTCCTGGCCCAGCTTTTGGCTAAAGAGACGCCGGGGGCCAGGGTATATGTAACCGGTGAGCCGCCTCTCCTCGCCGAGCTGGCTGAAAACGGCCTGCAGGTACTGACCAGCGCCCAGGCTCTGGCCGGCCCGGTGGATGCGGTGATTGCCGCCTTCGACCGCACTCTTAATTATGAAAAGTTGGATACGGCCTTTCAGGCTCTGAAGAAGGGCGCCCGTTTTCTGGCTACCAACGCCGACCGCACCTGTCCGGTGGATGGCGGCGAACTCCCCGACGCCGCTGGGGTGATCGCTTTCCTGGAAGCTACCACCGGGCGAAAGCTGGAATTCGTGGCCGGCAAGCCCAATGCCCTCATGTTGCAGGTGGCCTGCGAGCGCTTGGGAGCAGACCCTGCCGAATGCCTGATGACCGGCGACCGCCTGGAAACCGATATGCGCATGGGCATAGAAGCCGGTATGGACACGGCGGCCGTTTTAAGCGGCGTCAGCACCAGGGAAGAAGCCGAGGATTACAGAAGGAAGATGGGCGGCCGGGGGCCGACGCACATATTGCGCAGTGTGGCGGAAATAGTGCACGTGGAATCATAACCAGCTGCGAACCATAATCCGTGGCGAACCATAATCAGCAGCCGGCACCGTTCCTCCCGGAACGAGCTCCAGCTTGAGTGTGATCTTGCGGCCGCCGGCCGGCGGCTTAATGGCTGCTGAAGGAGGGTACACAGTGAAAAGCTACCGCGAGGAATTGTGGTTTCAGACCAAGGAACGGCGGGCCTTTATAAACATCACTCCTCTGGTGGAGGAGTGTGTGCGCAAAAGCGGCATAAAGGAAGGCCTCTGCCTCTGCAATGCCATGCATATCACCAGCAGCGTCTTTATCAACGACGACGAAGAAGGCCTGCATCAGGACTTCGAGGTGTGGCTGGAGAAGCTCGCCCCCGAAAAACCGTATTCCCTGTACAGGCACAATGGTTATGAAGACAACGCCGATGCCCACCTGAAGCGGACCATCATGGGCCGGGAAGTGGTGGTGGCTGTCACCGCCGGCCGCCTCGACCTGGGCACCTGGGAGAGAATCTTCTACGGCGAGTTCGACGGCCGTCGCCGGAAGAGAGTGCTGGTGAAGATCATCGGCGAGTAGGGTATCACGGGCGATCAGATTTTCCCGATAGTTTATGTCAGCGGCGGGCAGCGCGGCTCATATTTGCGGCATATGCCGTGATATATTGATGCCACATCTGTACGTCGCAGACGGGGTTCAGTTCCTCCTCATGCGCCAGCAGATAGGCGGCCGCTTCCCGGTAGGCTTCCGCCATTTTTTGTATATCCCCGGCGGCCAAGCCTTGCATTCCCTGAAGGAAGATGGTGGCCAGTTGCATCCCATGGCGCAGGTATTGGCATGAAGCTCGGGTAACGGGAGATAGTTCGGCCGGAGGCAAAGCATCCAGGAAGCGAAGCAAGGCGTCTCGCTCTGTGGCCGCTTCCGCCAGTCGGTTTTGGTAATCTTCGTCGGGTACGGCGGAGGCAATGGCCGACTCCGGCATGAAGAGCACCTCGGCGTCCATCAGCCGGCTGATCCGCTTCACCCGCTCGTAAATGTAATCACCGTGGGGGTGAAAGGCATCTTTAAAATAGTCGGCCACAAGGTGGGCAAAATCCGCATCCTTGTTCCAGAGGGTCTTCCCGCTCACTTCCATGGTGACGCCGGTGGGGAAGAAGTAGCGCTGTACCTGGCAGTTCACCATACCGTTCAGGCCCAGCCGGACGATATCCTGAATATCCTTGTGCAATACGCCGGTGTTGAACAAGCCTGTCGGCTCCAGGATGGAATGCTTCCACAATAGGTGATAATCAAAGATGAAGCTGTCGCCGGAGAAAATTTTCTGCCACTGCCGCAGGAAATATATATTGCCGGCGGCAGTTTTGGGGAAGGTGTTGCGGTTGCGGCGATAGGGGAGAGGCTCAACCTGCGCTTCCGCCTCCTCCGGGGAGTGATCGGCCAGCAGCGAACGGCGATAGGTGCGGGAGATGGGGGCAAACATCAGCACGAAGCGCTCGGGATTCCTGAAGCGGGCTTTTTCGGGAGCCCACAGCAAATCGCAATAAGCCAGAAAGACCAGTTTCACCGGCGAGCCGAGGGCCGTGAGCCGTTCATCCACCGCATTGAGCAGCTCGACATACTGATCCGCAGGCAACTTGGCGGCGCAGGCCGGGCATTCGCAGCGATTGTTGGCGCCGTCGGACATCCAGATGTGCAGCAGATCCACTTCGGGATGGCGGGCGGCGTAATCGGCGATGTAAGCGGCGAGCCCGTTAAAGGCCTCTGAATTGGAAAGACATAATTCGGTGTTGATCGGTATGCCGTGGAACCACTCCCGGCGCCCGTTCAGTTCAGCCAGCCAGGCTTCTTTGCCTTTCGGCACGGGCTCGCTGGTGGGATGCCAGCCCAAGCCCCGCACGCCCAGGCATTCACATGTCCAGCCATGACCCACCATCTGCAGGGCCAAACCTCTCTTCTGAACCTCGGCCACAGCTTCCCTGGTATACTCCTCGGCCACCTCTATCGGCATCTCCGGTTTTCCCACTTTCCTGTCGTACCAGCGGCTCCAGAATATATAGGCGTTCATAAACTGTAGAAAATAGGTGTTGAAGCGCTTTTTGGTCATGTAATCGATTATCTGTCTTACATGCTCAATGGAAACGGCGCCTTCAATGCAAATGCCCCGGTAGCGATAGCTGGGATATTCCTCAATATGATAGCCGTCGAGCTTGAGCGGGACGCTTTTTGGCACCACTTCTCCATCTTCACCGATGCGCAAGAAGCGGCAACCCAGGCTCTCCAGATAGGCATATACGGAAAAGAGCACGCTGCGCTCATTTGGTCCGGAGATGAGGAGGCTGCTTTGGCCGGCGGATTTGATCATGACGGCGTCGTCAAGAGGGTGGGCGGCGGCGTCGGGCTGTGGGAACACTCCGGCCTCGGCGAAGGATGCTGCCGGACCAAGCCAGATGCTGCCGGAATTGCCGGTGCCTGTGCCGTGGCCGGTGCAGGGGCCGGTGCAGGGGCCGGTGCCGGTGCCGGCGCTTTCCTTATCTTCCGCCTTTTCCGCCGGACAATAGGCGGACCGATATATCACCTTTGGGGTGACGCCGGTTATCTGCTTAATATATTTGCACAACTCCTCTGCAGCAAAAGTGATCACGGGAGATGAAGAGAGAGGGAAAACAGTCAAGTTCATAGCCGCGTGACCTCCTGGGCGATTTCTGGTTTTGCAGTTATAAAAAGCGGCGGGCTATTGTGCAAACAGGCTTCCCGGCCCACTTGATCCGGGAAGCCTGCCTGGTCGTTATTTCGCTATTACCTATAAACCTTATCCTACCGTCATTTGGCGGCGCCTTTCGAGGCTCTCAGCTCGGCGATGTAACCGGTCATTTTCTCATGCACTTCCTGCAGGAAGATAGCCGGTGATTTTTGCTCCTTCCACACCGGGTCCAGGCTGATTAAACGGGGTGCGAGGAAGTTGTCGACAGGATATTGCGGTTTGGGAGGATAATTGGCCTGTTCTATGATGGCGCGGAAGTTTTTCTGGGTGAGACCTTTGATGGTGGCATAGGCGGCTTGAGCGTTGGCCAGAGCCGGTATACGACCCACGCTACGGATCCAGTCTTCCATCCGCTCCTTATCCATGGCGTAGAACTTGACCCATTCCCAGGCTTCATTTATGCACTTGCTGGAAGAGAGGATCAGTGGTCCTGTCATACCGGCAGATCCCGCCACCGGTCCGGCCGGGCCGGCAGGCTGCAAGGCAAAATCCCAGTTGAAATCGGATTGGCTGAGATAGGTGTCGATGATGCCCAAGCCGTCGGTGACATCGATGGCGGTCTTGCCGGTCCAGAAATAGTAATCCACCTGGTTCAAGGCGCCGGCCAAATGGTATTTATGGGGGGTAATGCCCTCCCTGTAGAAGCTCAAGGTGTACTCCACGCCGCGCAGCACTTCCGGGGTGTTCCACAAGCTCCGCACCGGTAGCTCGTCCTCGTCGAATTCATAGAAGGTGCCGCCGGCTTGATAAATGGCGGTCCGCCAGTAGCCCCACGGCCGGTCTATGCCGAATTTTTCAGGGATACCGTTGCCGTCCGCGTCATGGGTCAGTTTTTTACCGGCAGCCACCATGGCGTCCCAGGTCCAGTTGGCACCCATACGGTCGGGAGTGTTTAGGCCGGCTTCGTTGAACATATCCCGGTTGAAATAGACGGCGACGACCCCCAGTTCAAACGGGACATTATATATGGCGCCGTTCTGCTTGATCAAGAGATTCAGCAAGGCAGGGTTAAAGGAGTTCCAGAGATTGTCTCTGACCAGGAACGGCCTGATGTCGACCAGCCCGCCTTCCCGGCCGAGGTAGTCGAAGTCCGGCATGTCGAGAACATCAGGCGCTACTCCGGCGGCCATCATGGTCTTCATTTTTTCCTGGTTACCGATGATCACTTCCACTCTGATGCCGGGATTAGCCTTGTTAAAGGCCTCGGCCTGCTTCATTATCCAGTCGTTGTAGTTTTGTCCATGGCTGATATAAGTCAGATGGGTGACCACAGTCTCGCCGAAGGCCATAGCGGGGATGATGAGAACTACACTGCACAGCAGCATGAGCCATGCTATCTTTTTCATCTAAACGTCACCTCCAAGGACATAATCTAGTCAAATTCCTAAACAGCCTTCAAAAGTCGATCAATTCCCCCCGTTACAGTCTGTATGGCACCTCCTTCTATTCACTGCTCAATTCACTCAACCTGCTAACCTTCTGACCATTGGCCTCATAAACCACCCCCGCCGGCCGACCGCCAGGTCAAGCGTGGGGGTGTGGAGGCTTGTCTATATATTTATTGATTGGTTCGCAATAATCCTCTATTGCTTCGTGCTATAGTTGACTAGACGTTAAATACGCTTTTCATCCCTTTGGCGACTTTTGTGAGGAAGGCTACCGGATCGTGGCTGGTATCATCCACCTTGAAGATCACTTCCAGCGAGAAGACACCGTTGAAACCGGAGTCCTTCAGGATTTGCGCCGCTTCTTTGAGGAAAGGCACCGCATCGCCCTGCCCGAAATCGTGACAAGGTTTCTGGTCGTAGGAACCGTCGGCTTTGGGGGTGAGCCAGAGGTCACGCACATGGCTATGCTTCACCCGGGATGGTTTTAGGAAGTTGGCGGTGTCGGCCACCTTTTCCCCGGCGGCGACGGCATGGGTGATGTCCCAGAGCACCTGCACCTCAGGGCGATTGACCTCATCGACCGCTTTGCCCACCAGGCGGCCCAGGCGGAAATAGTCGTGCGTCTCCAGGCAAAGGGTGACGCCGGATCCCTTGGCTATGTCGGCGGCGGCAGCCAGGGTATCGATGCATAGCTTCAGGCGTTCCGTCTCCTCAAGCTCACGTGCTCCCCCGCAGAACACCCTGATATTGGGGGCACCTACCAGCTGAGCCAGATCGATCATGCGCTTGACCAGATCAAGTTGCGCCTTTTGTTCAGATCCTTTTACAGCCGTGATCACGCTGGTGGCCACGCAGGGTATTTCGATGCCGGCTTCGGTTATCTTCCGGCCCAGTTCACGCACGGTTTTCGGGTCGGTGCTGGTCTCAATCTTATGTTTGTGCTGCCAGTCCACCCGCGGTTCAAAACCGGCGAAACCCAATTTCTGCGCCAGTTGTATTACTTCATCAACGGTAAAATTGGGACAGGTGGAACTCATAAAGCCGATCTTCATCTTATTGAACCTCCTAAGAAGCAATAGTTCACCATTCCCTTCACCGCAAAAGGTGTAGTTCCTGCGTGTGCCGTAATAGAACTTATCCGGCACCGCAAACAGGGGGAAGGATCGCCAATGACAGAGAGAGCCATACCGCCCACAGCGGCCACCGCACCGCCCGCCATTTCACCTGCCACGCCACGGGAACGCTTCATAGCCGCCCTGGAACGCCGGCCTTTGAAAGGCCGGGTGCCCCATTTTGAGCTTGTATTCTTTCTCACGATGGAGGTTTTCGGCAAGGTACATCCCAACCACAGGCAATATCACCAATGGGACCAGATGAGCCCCCAAGAACAGAACCTGCACATTTTGGATATGGCCCGCCTCTATATCGATACCGCCGAGCGCTTCGAGCACAGCGCCATCCTGCTCCATCCCAATCCCAACAAGTTGGACGTCGTCTGTCGTCTGATCGACAAAGTGCGGGAGTTGTCCGGTGACCGTTATTTCCTAATGCTGCACGGCGACGCCACCTTTAGCATCCCGAGCGGTGAGCAGATGATGGCCTTCTGCGCCAGGCTTTATGACGAGCCGGAGAAAGTGCATCAGGATGCCGCCACGAGGTTGGCCAAGGTCCTGGAGCGGGCGGAAAAATTGCAGCGTCACGGCGGGTTGGACGGCTTAGCCCTCTGTTCGGATTACTGCTTTAACACAGGGCCGTTCCTGCCGCCGGCGATGTTCTCGGAGTTTATCACCCCATATCTGAAAGAGCTGATTGCCGGCTACCGCCAGATGAATTTTTATACTATAAAGCATACAGACGGCAATATAATGCCCATCATTGAAGACCTGCTCTCCTGCCGGCCCCATGCCCTGCACTCCCTCGATCCGCAGGGTGGGGTGGATATAGCCGAAGTGAAACGCAAGTATGGTGACCGGGTGTGTCTGATCGGCAACGTGAACTGCGGCTTGATGGACACCGGCACCGATGAGGAAGTGATAGCTTTCGCGTCATATGCCCTAAAGCACGGCATGCCGGGCGGAGGGTATATCTTTTCTACCAGCAACTGCATCTATACCGGCATGCGCCTCTCCCGCTATGAGCTTATTCTCGACGTCTGGCGGCGGGAAGGAAACTATGTATGAGTGGTATGGAATGGCATGGGTATGGGGATGGGGATGGGGAAGGGTGACCTAAATAAAAAAGGCCGGCACGGCGGCCGGCCTGGTCGATAATCGGCGAAATAACACCTTTACCTTAACTAACCCTTACCTTAACTAACCCTGCTTTACTTGGACAGCGGCTCTCACTCACTTGATCTTGGACAAGCGATAAGCCTCGCCGAAGGCCGCACCGTCATAGCCGGGATCATCCAGCCTCAGATCCGTCAGGTAGACGGTTTTCCCGCCGGCCTGCCAGGAAGCCCGGGCGGCCAAAGCGGCCATCTCGCATTCCAGCAATTCCTCCATGGGCACCGGAGGAGCGGCTTCGCCGGCGAGATAGGGCAGCACCGCTTCCAGCATGCTTCTATAAAGGTTGCGATTGTTTACGGAGATCTGCGCGATGCGCCTGTCGGTGACGACGGTGGCGAAGAAAGGCAGCCATTTGGTGACCGCTCCCACCGTGATGATCCCCGTCGCCCCGCTCTTCCACTTGATCTCGATCTGGTGCATGGGCGTGCCGGAGAGATGGCGGACGCACATGATGCCGGCCCCCAGGAGGCCCTGAACCGTGGCATAGGCGTGTATGCCGTAGTTGAATTCATCCACCCCGGTGCCGGAATAGACATAATTGATTGTCTCCCCAGGCTCCAGTCCCTTTTTGAAATCTTGAATTTCGGCCACATAGCGCAGGGAGGAGCCGCCGGTGATGCGCACGCCCTTTTTGCTCCACTCCAGCAATTGGTTCATATGGCGGAGATTACCCACCATCGGCTTGTCGATAAACACCGCCTTCCCGGCCTTGACGAAGGGTTCGGCCCGGGAAATGTGCAAATCCCAGTTGCAGCTGTGGATGATGGCCAGATCGACATCGGCGGCCATCTCCTCCAGGTCGTCGTAATGCCGCGGGATCTGCCGCTCGGCAGCAAAGGTAGCGGCATACCCGGCAGGATAAACCGTCCCTCCGTCATAGACACCGACCACCTCGTGACCCAACTCCCTGATGATGGGAATCCAGGCATTCGGATGCGAGGTGTCCAAGTCCACATGACCAACGCGCAGTCTTTTCATCTTGCCAACCAACCTTCCTGATATTACCATAATTCAGTCACCATTTATTATCAGCCAACCATTAACCGTAAAACCATTAACCATTAACCAGCGAGCATCATGCCAGTTGCCCCAACTGCTCCTGGCGCACAGGATTGAGCGGCGGCCGGCCTTCGATGAAACGCTCCACTTCTTCCAGTGTATAGCGTCCCAGTCTATATAACCCGGTAGTCACGCCGCCGGCGATATGCGGGGTGACGATGCAATTGGGCAGCTTGAGCAGGGGATTGTCTTCTTTGGGAGGCTCGGGGTCGGTGACATCCAGAAACGCTTTAAGGCGACCTGTCGCCAATTCCTTATACAAGGCATCTTCGTCGATGAGGGAGCCCCGGGCGGTGTTGACCAGCGCAGCGCCGTCCTTCATCAGAGCCAGGTTACGGGCGTTGATCATATGACGGGTGGCCGGAATGGAAGGAGCATGCAGGGTGACGACGTCGGACTCCTTCATCAGGGTGTCCAGATCCACCAGGGTGGCGCCGAGCGCTTCGGCCTGTTCGGGAGTGAGGGTTGGATCGTATAGAAGGATGCGCACATCGAAATGGCGCAAGAGGCTCAGGAGGTAGCGGCCGACATGACCGGCACCCACCACACCCACCGTGGTGCAGATCATTTCCTTCACCCGGCTTCTGATGGCCGGATCGACTTTCCAACCACCTTCCCTGACGGCAGCGGAGATTTCGAAGATATTCTTCATGGCCATGATAATTAACCCCAGAGCGGTTTCGGCCACACCTATGCCGATGACGCAGGCGCCGCTGGTGATGGTGATCTGGCGCTCATATAGGGTGTCGGTCACAATGGGCTTTATCGAACCGGCTGCATAGACCACCAATTTCAAAGACGGGGCTTTATCGAGGAGGGCGGCATTGAACTTCGGAGAGCCCCACGAAGTGATGGCGATGTCGGCCTGGGCCAACAGTTTACCGGCCTCCTCCGGGGTGGGGGGGCGTTCCCCGTCGTGAACGACCATATTGGTCAATTCTGCCAACCGGGCAGTTACCTGAGGTTCGAAAATGCGAGCGTAATTGGCTTTTCCTGTCAATACTGCCACTGTGGGTTTGCTCATCTGGCATTAACCTCCACGCTTCGCCAAAATGGCAAAAGCATAAATTCAGTATAAGTAATGATACGCCTGTCGCACATAAATACCTGTTGCCGGTCATTTCATTATTTCTCCCGGTGGTGCGAAAGGGGAAGGGGAGGAGCCGGGTTAGCCGGATGTGCCGGGTGGGCCGGATGAGCCGCCAATGCCAGTATTTGCTCCTTTAATTTATAATAGCGGGAGGTGAAATAGGCTTCGCCATTCTGCGCCTCGTGATGGTCGCCGCCGTAGGCCTGCCCGCTTACCGCCAGCACCGGCGGCGCCTGGAGGCGTTTGGCCACCCCCAGACCGCAATAGGAGCGCCACCACCGTTCCAGGTCGGCAACAAAGGCGGCCGGCGTTTTAAAGATACTCTCCACTAAACCTATCCGGCAGCCGATCCGCTTTTCCAGTTCTCCGCCTAAATACCAGGTCAGAATATCTTCCGGGGTGGCTTTTTCCGGCTGCCCCACAAAAGCTTTAAAAAGGAAATCGTGATAGGGATAGACCAGCGGATCTCCCAGGCCTTTATCCACATCCTGCGCCGGGGATAGTTCGGCACTGGGCACTATCTCTATGATGCCGGTGGGAATCACTTCCTGCCGGTAAACGGTGTCGTTCAGGTAGGTGGCCAGCTCATATACCTGGTGTTTCCAGAGGTCGGCCAGCACGGCTAAGAAGCCGCAGAGATCGCCGTAGAGGGTGGAATAGCCGATGGTCAGCTCCGATTTGTTGCCGTTGCAGCTGATCACGCCGTGAAAAGCCGCCGCCAAAGCCGCCAGGATCCGGCTGAAGCGGTCCCTCGCCTGGACATTTTCGATCATGAAGGGAGTGAGCTCCAGGCTGAAGGATGCCCCTGTGGAGAGATTGGTGATAGTGGCGCTGTTCACCTGGGAGACGGTGTAGTTTACAGCTTCCTGGATAGGTATTACGGCATAGAGGGTGCCGAGGTTTTGCGCCAGGCGGGCGGCCAGATTTTTGGTGGTGGCCGAATTATATGCACTGGGCATATTCACCAGGAGCACGTTTTCCGGACCCAGCACCTGGGTATAAAGGCAGGCGGCCACAGCGGAGTCTATCCCTCCCGACAGGCCGATCACCACCCGGCTCACCCCGATGGAGCGCATAAAACGCTCGATGCCGTAGGTGAGGGCCTCATAGACGGCGGCGATGTCGCTCCCAGTGGCGATGTCGCTCCCAGTGGCGATGTCGCTCCCGGCGGCGTGGTTGCCGGAACGCAAACCGCTGCTGCTCGCCGGGGTGGTAGCAGGAGCCGCCGGCGCCCCGGACGGCGACAATTTGACGAAAGCCAGAGTCTCCTGGAAAGAAGGGCAGGTGCAGAGAGCCTTCCCCTCCCCGTCAAAGACGGCGCTCGCCCCGTCGAAAACGTAGATGGTCTTGCCGCAGTTTTGGATGCCGGTATGGTTGAGGTAGATTAGCGGTTTGCCGCATTTCCCGGCGAGGGAGGAGAGGCGTCGGTGTCTCATCCGGCTGTCGGTCAAAGTGAATGGCAGGCCGGCAATATTGATATATAGATCAACATCGTCCTTTTTCAATGCCGGGTCTTTGTCGCTATTATTCTCCCGGTCACCTGGACAATCAATGCCGCCTGGATAATCCTCCTCGGTACCTGGACAATCCAGGTCACCTTTACCTATCATACAACCAAGGCGCCACAGGCGACCGCCGATCTCCACTTCCACCGGTACCGCCAAGCTCGCCACCGGCAGCGCCAACTCCGCTGCCAGGAAGCGTCCGCTGCAAAAATAGCGCCGCTCATCCAAACCATGGTTGGTGGCGAGGACAGTCTTGACACGGAAGGGGTAGGGGTAGGGGAAATGGCTGCCGGCGCTGTTACTGCCGCCGTTGCAGGTGCCGCAGTTGCCAGCGCTGCCAGCCCCGCTGTCGCCGCAGCTGCCAGCGCCGCACAAGCTGCCGTCTTTGGCGACGAAGCAGGCATTATATTTCCTCACCTGTCCGTCTTCATTCTTCTTTTGCCATTCCACGGCGACGTTGCCGAAGATCACGCAGATTTCGCGGGAAGCGGCTACCACCTGCCGGCCGTACTCTTCGCAATCACGCAGGAAAGCCGTCTGCTTCCAGACATCTCCAAGAAGACGGCCGGGAATGGCCATTTCCGGGAAGACTATCATCTGGGCTCCCTCCCACCGAGCTTTCTTCATCATCGCCAACATTTTAGCCGTGTTCAGATCAGGTCTGCCCGGCAACACTTCCATCTGCGCCAGGGCAATAGTCAAAAAAGAAGAGCCGGCCATCGCAAAAAGCAACCTTTCCATGGACCATATTTATATTGATAAGTTTTGATGCCCGTCGATATTTCCTGCCTCCCAACATAAATCCTGCCTGATAGCGGCCTGATAGCGGCCGGCGAAACTAGCTAAATTGACGGTCAACAGCCAATATGGTATGGTGTGTGCTGAAAGTTGCTGGAAACTGAAAAAGGTGGCTGGCGAAGGTGAAACAATTGAAAAGAAGAAAATTTGGTGCTACAGGATTGCAAGTGACCGAGTTGAGCTTCGGCGCCATGAATCTGCGCCTGCTGGACAATGCGACAGAAGGCTACCAACTGGTCAACTATGTCCTCGATCAGGGAATAAACCTGATCGATACGGCCAGGGCATATAACGGGCTGACAAAAAGCGGTGAGCCGGTGGAAAGCGAAGTGATTGTGGGAGAGGTGATCCGCAGCCGCACCGATCTGAAGGAGCCGCTGATCGTGGTGACCAAAGGACACGGGTATACCGTCCCGGAGCTTGAGGAAGAGCTGCGCATCAGCCGGGAGAAGCTCGGCATCACCGGCCGGGGCGCATTGCGGATCGGTAATAACCCCATCATACTGGTCTACTTTCTGCACGGGATCAATGAAGAGCGCTGGGCTAAGGTGAAGTCCTCCGGCGCCCTCGACCGCCTGCGGGAGCTGAAAGAGGAAGGTTTGATCAATATCCCCGGCTTTTCCAGCCATTATTATAGTAGGAAAGAGATAAAGGAAGCCATCGATACAGGAGTATTTGAAGTCGTCGAGTTGCCTTATAACATCTTCAACCGCATTCTGGGAGAGGACGGGGAGATCAATTTACTGGCCTATGCCTATGAGCGGGGCTTGGGCGTCATCAATATGAAGGCTTTCGGCGGCAACGGGCTTGCTCCGGTGTTCGGCGCCATCCAGGAATGTGTTGATATCGATCACCGGGCTATGCTCAACTTCTGCCTGGCTAATCCCTATATTTCCACCGTCGATGCCGGCGCCCGCTATATACACGAATTCCGGGAGGATTTGGAAACGGCGCTTGGGGAGCGTCCCGATCAGGCGCAGCTTGAGAGGTTGAAGCAGGAAGCCGATATAATTGCTCCGCACTTACGGCATTTATGCCGGGATTGCCTCCATTGTGTGGAAAAATTCAGCTGTCCGCAAGAAGTGGATTTCCCGGCTATTCTGGCTTTATATTCCCGCTACCTGATCAAAAATGCGCTGGGTAAAGAGGTGGCTGAATATAAAGAACGATTTGCCGAGCTTGCCGCCGATGCCGAAAAATGCATCGAGTGCGGTGAGTGCCTGCCCTGGTGCGAATATAAACTGCAGATACCACAAATGATCGCCAAAGCTCGCGAGGAGTTGGGAAGCTAGTGCTGGGACCAAAGGGATTGGAGTGAATTGCGCAAATAGTCTGCGGACATTATGAGCCCTGTTGATTTACGGTGGTGAACAGGGCTTTCCATAGGCGTAGACTCTCAAACGCTTTTGGCTTCGACTCTTCAGGTGTACTTCCATGAAACGAGGGAGCAATTTCTATTGTGGAGACCCCTCGGAAGTTAACTTTAGTCAGCGCAGCTGCAACTTCAGCAAAAGGTACTGTTCCAAGCCCCAGGTGACCATGCTCATCCTTCAGGCCGTGGTTGTCGTGTACATGCACTTCAACCAAAGGGCATGGAAGGCGGCGAAAGTATTCCTCAATTGAAAGGCTGCTAAAGTAGGGCGATCTCTTCATCCTCATGTGCATGTGACCTACGTCGATAAGAATGCCCGCCCGCTGATGGCTATAGAGGCCGCTAAATTCGCTCTGATAATAGGTTAATGCCAAGTCGTCCAGCGGAAAATCTTCAATGGCCACTTTAATGTTCGTTCCGTCGGTCAAATCAAGCACTGTCGCTAAAGCTTCCGCCATTTTCCGCCCGTCGTATAGTGTTCCCCGTGAGTCTTCGCGCTTCACCGGATCCATTGTAAATGCATATAGCCTGTCACCCAAGGCATTCAGAGTGGCCTCCATGGCATCTTTTGTCATAGCGCTCGACCCATGCGCGGTGGCCATGAGATTGCGTTCATCCATGGCAGCGTTTGCCGCCCGCAGATGCTCGGATGATATACGGGTAAATAACCCGGTGTTGAACGAGATGGTGTCAAACCCCTGATCTGCAAATTCATGAATCCATACCGGTAACTTGGAATCCTCACGACAATAATTCCATATGGCGATGGCATACATTTTTGCATTCACTCCCGTTGCCTTCCGGCAAGCTAACACGCCGGGGTTTAGTTCATTTAATATTTCGGCATCAGGATCAGCGTCTTCATCCGCTCTTCGCCCCCTGTCGCCGCTTGTTGCATGGCCGCAATGGCATCGGCAAAGGGAAAACGGTGAGTGACGAGAGGCTTGACATCCACCCGCCCTGAGCAAACCAGCTCCAGAGCCTGTTCATAGGTGTTGGCATAGCGGAATACGCCGAACACACCGAGTTCTTTATCGATGACCTCCTGCATAGGTACCTGAGGGATGCTCTCGCCCAAGCCGACCACCACCACTCGTCCTCCCGGCTTCGTCGCCCGGAGGCAAGCGGCCAAGGCGGCTGCATTTCCGGCACATTCTATGGCCGCATCCACGCCGCGGCCCTTGGTGAGGTCGTTGATTACATCCAAGATGTCTCCCTCCGTGGAAAACGGATCCAGCGGGTAGCCACCCAGCTTGGCGGCGAGCCGGCGCCTGAAGGAATACGGCTCGGTCACAAAGACCCGGCTTGCTCCCGAGGCTATGAGCACCAGCATGGTGACCAGGCCGATGGGACCGGCACCGGAAACGAGAGCGCTGCCTCCGGGGGGCACTGCGGCTTTGCGGCAAGCCTGCACGGCTACCGATAAAGGCTCCAAGAGCGCCCCTTCTTCCTCACCGACCTGGTCGGGAAGGGGGTAGAGCAGATTGACGGGATGCGCCACATATTCGCAGAACACCCCGTCGATGGGCGGAGTGGCAAAGAAACGCACGGACCGACAAAGATTATATTGTCCCGTCCGGCACTCCGGACAGCTCCAGCAAGGGATGCCCGGCTCCAAAGCTACACGCCGGCCGGGTTTTATGTTTCCTGCCGCCGGCCCCGCCACCTCTACCACCTCGCCGGCGCATTCATGGCCTAATATGAGCGGCTTCTCCACCACGAAGCGGCCGATCCGGCCATGGCGGTAATAATGCAGGTCCGAACCGCAGATACCGACAGCTGTGATGCGCACCAGCGCTTCGCCCATTTGCGGTTCGGGAAGCGGGCGTTCTTCCCAGCGCAGATCGAGCGGTCCATGCAAAACCAAAGCTTTCACGCGGGACCCTCCCTTAATAGCCTCGGCCCCATCAGCCCAACAGCTTGACGAAGGTCTCATATACTTCGTCCCAGCGGCCTGTCTCCCTGGGCTGATACTGTGCTGCGGGGAAGGATCGCCTGACCAGGGAGCGCCCGTCGGCCAGGGAGTCGAGCCATCTCAGGGCGATGGCTTGCATGAGAGCATTGCCGATGGCTGTGGCTTCCACCGGCCCGGCGAGCACCGTCCGCCCGGAGGCATCGGCCGTCATCTGGTTGAGCAGGGCGTTTTGGGCGCCGCCGCCGACAATGTGGATCACTTCGCAGCGTCGGCCTACCAAGGTTTCGAGTTGGTTGAGCACATAGCGGTATTTCAGCGCCAGACTCTCCAGGATGGAGCGGGTGAGGCTGCCGCGGGTAGCCGGCATCTCCTGCCCGGTCTGCCGGTAATATTCCTTTAGCCGGCCGATCATATCTCCCGGGGCGGCAAAGAGCCTGTGATCGGGATCTAACCAGCTTCCCGCCGGGGGTGCCGCCGCCGCTTCCCGCATCAATTCATCCCAGCTTGTTTCGCCCTCGGCATCCCACTGCCTTTTGCATTCCTGCAGAATCCACAGGCCGGTAACATTCTTTAACAGCCGGGTGGTGCCGAAGACCCCGCCTTCATTGGTGATGTTAAAGGCCAAGCTCTGGCGGTTGATGACCGGCGCCGCCGTCTCCAGCCCTAGGAGCGACCAGGTCCCTGAGCTCAGATAGCACCAGCTCTCGCCCTCGGCCGGTACAGCCGCCACCGCCGAGGCCGTGTCGTGCACGGCGGGCAGAATGATCTTGAAACCGCCGTCACCGCCGCCGCCGCAGCCAATCTCCTCAGCCACGCTCTTGAGCAGCGGGCCGACCACCTTTCCCGGTTCCACGACTGGCGGCAAAATGGAGGCCGGCAGCCCGAAACGCTTTAATAAGGTTTCCGACCAATTCCTGGTATATGGATTCAAAAACTGCGTGGTGCTGGCCGTGGTCTCCTCGCTCAGGCGCTCCCCGGTGAGGAAATAGGTAAAGAGGGCGCCCATCATCAGCAGGCTGTCGGCCAGCTCCAACAAGCCCGACTCAAATTCCTGCACCGCCAGCAGCTGGTAGAGGGTGTTCAGAGCCATAAACTGGATGCCCGTCTCCATATATATCTCTTCCGGTGCCTGCTGCTGCATGATGCGGTCGTAGACAGTTACGTGGCGTGGATCCCGGTAATGCCTCGGCAGGCCCAGAAGAGCACCTGAGCGGGTAATCAGGCCATAGTCCACTCCCCAGGTGTCGATGCCCGCTCCAAGCAAGGGATAACCTTTGGCGGCCGCCAGCTGAAAGCCTTTGGCCAACCCGGCTTTTATCTCTTCATATATCTGCGGGGCATTCCAGAAATATCCGCCGGGCAGATGGATAGGCTGGTTGGGAAAGCGGTGCACCTCTTCCAGCTGCATCCGGCTGCTCCCGCCGTGGCCGGGGCCGTGGCCGCGGCCGTCGCCGTCGATGGTCGCCAGAATGGCCCGCCCGCTGGATGCCCCCAAATCAATCGCCAAAAATGCTCCGCCGCCCATCTGGGATACCTCCTCCTCAGCCTCATAATTCTGTTACATAAGGAATGGTCTGCGGCCCTTCCGGCATGATGCAGATGGAGGCCTTTTCCACCGCGCCGGCCATTTCCTTGGCCAGCCGGTCGATGGCCTGCCCGATGTCGCTTATCGGTTCCAGCATCATCGCCCGCGCCGCCTCTTCATCCACCCCGGCGGTATAGATGAGAATCCTGGCCTTTTTCCTGATCAGTGCCAACACTTGCGCCTGCCACTGGTCGCAGCGGTGGTAGCCCGGCCGGCTGATCACCTGCAATATACCGTCGGGAGAGCCTCCCTCCCTGACGATATCGAAAAAGGCTCCGTGATTGGGGATGCCATCGGCGCAGCCGGCGGCGATGATGATAGCCCCGCCCGGCTTGACGATGCGGGCGGCGGCCGACATCCCCTTCACCGACTGGTATAGATTCTGATCCAGGGGAAAACCGCTGTTGGTGGTGACCACGATGTCGAATAGATGAGGCACCCGGCACATGGAACGCTCCCGCACATAGGCGATCCCTGCCTGGTGAGCCTGATCCAGGTCGCCGGCGAATACGGCCGTCACTTCCTTGTCCCGATTCAAGGCGACATTGACGATGAAGGTCGGCGGAGCCAGGGCGGCAACGGCCCGCAAGGTCTCCCACAAAGGATTTCCGGCAGTAATGCCCCAGGTGGCCTTGGGATGCCCTACCAGAGCGGGCGAGTGCAGGTGGAAGATGGTCTCCAGAGAGGAGATGCCCGGAGCTATCAGCTTGGGACCGCCGCTGAAGCCGGCGAAGAAATGCGGTTCGATGAAGCCGAGCAGGATGCGTATGTCGGCTTCGACATAGCATTTGTGCAGCTTAACGGGGGTATTGTCCGGCAGTTGGCCCACCGGCACGTGGGCGTCGGTGTCGGCGGCTACCGCTTGCTCGCACCTATACCGCTTTATTGCCTCCGCACCCAGCAATGCCTCCAGTTCTTCCGGGGTGTTCCGGCGGTGGGTGCCGAGGGCGTTAAGCAGTGTAATTTGAGAGTCGGGGATGCCTGCCGCCGCCAGGACTTCGGAGAGCGCCGCTATCACCAGGGCGTTGGGCATGGCTCTGGTGCCGTCGCAGTGCACTATGGTCACTTTATGCCAGGGTTTCAGGATCTCCGCCAAGGGCTTGGTGCCGATGGGGTGAGCCAATGCTTCCCGCAGGGCGGCGAGGGGAGAAGGCAGAGGTGGGCTATAGCGGGGCTCGATCACCACCGCCTGCGGCGGAGCCTCCAGCGGCAGCCAGCCGCGGTCATACGCCAGATTTACCAACATGCTGTAACTCACTCCCGCTCATATCATACCGGTTAATATTTGGTCAAACAGCCGCAGTAGGTGGCGTTGGATTGCTTGGTAAAGGTGCGGGGTGTGCATACACCTTCCCCGGTGGTGCTGGCCACGGTGTGGGTAAACACAGCCGCTCCGTCGATGCCCAGCCCGGCATAACAAGGGCCGTTTACCACGACGATGGAAGTGCTCATGGTTTTAATATAAGCATCGATATGTTCTATATTGTTGCTGTGGATCAGCGCCGTGTGCCTGAAGCCGCACTCCGCTTCTTTGGCCAGGGCCATACCCTGCTCGAAATTATCCACTTTCACCACCGGCAGCACGGGCATCATCTGCTCGATCTTAACCAGCGGATGGGTGAACGGTGCGGCGAACACCACTCCACGCACCGCCGCCGGGCCGGGAACAGCGATGCCAGCTGCCTTTAGTATAACGGCGGCATCTTTGCCGACGAATTCCCCGTTGATGTGGCCGTCTTTGACCACCAGCCTGGTGATGGCTTCGGCTTCCTGGGCATTGGCGAGATAGCAGCCGGCTTTCTTCATCTCCATCAGCAGGGCGTCGTAGATGCCCGGTGTGGCGAAGACCACTTTTTCGGCTATGCAAAGGATGTTGTTGTCGAATACCGCCCCATTGACAATATCCCGGGCAGCTTTGGCCGGATCGGCGGTGTCGTCTACCAGCACCGGGGGATTACCCGGACCGGCGGCCACCGCTCTCTTCCCGCAGGTGAGCGCTGCCCTCACCGCTGCCGGTCCGCCGGCCACAGTCACCATGGCCACCAGCGGGTGAGCCATCACTTCGGCCACAAGATCCATGCTGACTCTATCCAGGGCGACAAGTAGGTCTTCAGGCCCACCGGCCGCCGTGATGGCCTGGTTGAGCAAGCTGATGGTATAGCGGGAGCTGTTGGCGGCTCTCGGATGAGGGCAGGCGAACATGGCATTGCCCCCGGCGATCATGATGATGGCGTGATTGATGACGATGGCCGTGGGGTGGGTGGCCGGCAGAACGCTGCAGATCACCCCATAAGGAGCGCCCACGGTGAGGGTGGAGCCTTGCGCCCCGGAAATAAAGTGGCGCGGCAAATCCTCCGTCCCCGGAGTGAGCCGGGCGGCATTTTTGTTTTTCACTATTTTATCTTCATAGCGCCCGAGGCCGGTTTCGGTGACGGCCATTCCGGCCAGCTCCTCGGCATGGGCGATGGCGGTCTGCCTTATGGCATCTATCAGGCGCTCCCGCTCGTCAAGGCTCATGGCGGCTAATATTTTCTGGGCTTTGGCCGCCCTCTCCGCCGCCTCGTTCACACTCCGATAAATCCCCCGTCCCACGGCAGTGGGGGCGGTGGCGGGCGGTGCCGAAGCCGGTGCCGATGCCTGTGCCTGCTGCTTGCTTTCCGCCAACCTGGCTACCACCTGGGCTACTATCTGGGCAATTTGTTTTTCATCCATATTTTGTCACTCCGCTTTTGGTCATTTCTTATGACTGGGCGGCTTTATACCGCAAAACTTCCGTGGTTATCTTGGTAATCAAACGCACCAGCTCTTCTTCGCTGAGGTTGGCCACTTTGCCGCCGCCGATTCCCAGGGAACTAATGTCGCAGCTCGGGTCCAGGGCCGGGTGGCTGCCCTTGACGGACAGTTTTTGCCGGACCTCCATCAGCTTCTGCACGTTCTCCGGGCTGATCTCCCGCTCGCCGCCCAACTGCCGGGCCGCCAGGCTGATCTGGGCCGCCAGCTCGATGGTCTCCATTTTGAAATAAGCATTAAACAGATCGGTACCCACGGTAAGCGCCCCATGGTTCTCCAACAGGAGACCGTCATGGCAGCCAAGAAATTCTTTTATCGCCGCCGGCAACTCGTCGGTGGACGGCGTGCCATATTTAGCCACGGGGATCCAACCCAAACTTATTACCACTTCGGGAATGATCGGTTTGTTGATGGGTATGCCGGCGACGGCGAAGCCGGTAGCCACCGGCGGGTGAGCATGCACCACAGCGCCCACATCAGGTCTCATCTGGTAGACCGCCATATGCATTTTCAGCTCGGAAGAGGGTTTCAGATCACCGGCAATCTTCTGCCCGGCGCTGTTCACCTTGATGATCATATCAGGTGTCATAAACCCCTTGCTCACCCCTGTGGGCGTGGTGAGGAAGTTTCCGTCAGCGAGGCGGACAGAGATGTTGCCGTCGTTGGCGGCTACAAAGCCACGCGTCCATATACGGCGGCCCACTTCACAAATATCCTTGCGCAATTGAAATTCAGACTGCATCTAACCGAACCTCCAAAAAAGGCTCCTCATTTCATAATCCTTCTATCAGGATCAGGACGCTTCGCCTTTTTCTTTATATGATCACGGTATCTCCTCCTTTGTTTTCTCCGGTGATACCCAGAATCCTTTGAGTTTGATTTAAATTCCAACGAGATCTTGGTAAGAAAAAAACAAAAACAAAGGATGAAGAGGAAGGAGATTGCCCGCGCAGCCAGAAAAATGGAGAAGTAATATGAGTTGAGTCGAGTTGGCTTTGAACCGGGTGATCGTATTTATATGCTGCAGCTGGAGCCGGCCCTGCGCCGGGATATGGTCAAATGTGCAGGACAATTGGCAGCGAGGCAACCCGCATTCAAGAAGGGCAGCCTTTCGGCCAAACTGGATGAAGGGCTCATCTTGTGCACGTCGGCCTCCGCCACCGATCTGGAGAAGCTCCGGGTGTCGGACCTGGTGAAGGTGCGCATCAAAGATGGGACCTTAATTGGCGGTGGGAAACCCACTCCTGTTTTACCTGCCCATCTGGCATTATATAGAGCATTGGGTCCGGCCGTGACAGCGGTCTTTCAGGCCGCCCCGGAAGTGGATGAGCAGCTTGACCGCCTGAGCCGCTCCCTGGGAGCCGGATCCTGGCAGACAGTGGAATATGGCGGCTATAAGGTGCTCGTCGTTGCAGCCGACGCCCTTGACTCCATTACTCCGGAGAAGCTGGAGGAGCTGAAGGTGCAGATAAAGCCGGATATATCAGGTTTATACAGCAGCAGGGCCGGGCTGTTTCTCAGCTCGGAGAGTCTAGCTGCCGCTTCCGCCGCTGCGGTGGCTTCGGCCACTTCCGCCGCTCCAACCTCTTCGGCGGCACCGGCGGTTTCGGCGGCAGCGCCGGCGCCGGCGGGCTTGGGAGCAACTTGCCAAACCTGCCGGATCGGCCAAGGCGGCCAACCTAGCCAACCTCGCCAAGCTGACCAAGACGGCCAAGGTGGTATCGCCCCGGCCGGCAGCCTATACACCATCGGCGGCTATGTCGGCAACAGCATATTTGCCGGCGGGAAAAGCCGGCCCGTCCGGGATCGGGATTGTAATGAATGCGGCCGGTGTACCAAAAGCGGCGGCTCACTGCCCTCCGCACAAATCGAAGCCGTGTCGCAGATAATAAGCCGCCTCTCCGAAGAGGAACTGGCGCTGATAGTGGCCGAAGCCGTATGTGAAGTGCTGGCCGAGAAGAACTTGTTGTGAGGCATTATGATCATGATGGATGCGGATGCCGCACAACCACAAACAAAGAGAAAAGCCGCCGACGCCCTGGGTCTGCTGGAAGTGAAGGGAGAGGCATTTGGGTGTCGGCTGCTTGATCTGGCGGCGAAAAGCGCGCCGCTCCGGGAAACATACGGCAGGTTTGTCTGCCCCGGCAAAATGCTTTTATTTATATATGGAAGTGCTGCTGCCGTGCAGACGGCCATTGCAGCCGCCAAGGCGATTACAGATGCAGAGGTAAAGGCTGAGGCAATGACAATGACAGAGGCCACGGCAACCGACCAGACAGGTGAAGCCGGCGGGATGCTGATCACCAGCCTCTTTTTGCCGGCGGTGCACAACAGCCTGTGGCCGGCCATGACAGGAGTAACCCCGCTCTCCCCAAACTATATGGACTGCGGGCTGGCTCTTGTGGAGACCTACAGTGTTGCCTCGGTGCTGGAAGCGGCGGATGCCATGGCTAAGGCAGCCTCCATCACCCTGCTGCGCATCAGGATGGCTTCGGGCTTGAGCGGCAAGGGACTGATCGTCGCCGGCGGCAAGGTGGCCGATCTGCGGGAAGCCGGACAGGCCGCCATGAAAAGTATAGGCGACATGCTGGCCGACCTGCGCATCATCCCGCATCCCCATCCGGAATTGTGGGCTCTGGTGTAGGTGTAGAAATATGAGGGGGAAGATTGGTGTTCCTGGCAAAGGTATTAGGATCAATGGTATCCACGCAGAAAGACAAAAACCTCGTCGGGCTGAAAATGCTCGTCGTGCAGCCTGTGAATGTGGAGACCTTACAGCCTGAAGGGAAACCCCTGATTGCCGTGGACAGCGTAGGTGCCGGCGAAGGCAGCGTGGTTATGGTGGTCACCGGCAGCTCCGCCCGCAACACCACCCTTACTCGCAGCGCTCCTACCGATGCCACCATCGTGGCCATTGTCGATAATGTGGAAGTGGCGGGCCGGATGGTATATAAGGGGAATGCCGGCCTATGAAAATAGCCCGAGTGGTAGGCACAGTGGTCTGTGTGCAAAAAGAGGCGGCTCTGCAGGGGATCAAGCTCATGGTTATGCAGCCTTTGGATGCCGCCTTGAGAGCCGATGGACCTTTATATATCGCCGCCGACGGTACCGGCCAGGCCGGGCGGGGCGACACGGTGGTGGTGGTGCATAAAGGCGATGCTCCCCTGGCTTTCGCCAGGGACGGTGTGCCGGTCGACGCCAGCATCATCGGCATAGTTGATGAAAGCTCCATCCAGCAGCTGCTGATGGCGAGTGCGATGGAAGGATAGTGAGGTAGTTGGCGCCGGGACGGAGCGGGAGTTCTATAGGTCGTCCGGTTCCCATTGCGGGGTGTATAGCTTGTTTCTGGCAAAAGTGATAGCTCCGGTTGTCTGCTCCATAAAGCATGAATCCCTGACCGGCAAGGCGTTGCTCCTCATCAAACCGCTCTCTTCCCTCGAGGGCGGCGGCGGAGCGGGCGGCGGGGGTGCTGCCGGCTCCGGCACCGGGGGCAAAGAATATAATCTGGCTGTCGATTGCGTCGGCGCCGGACCTGGAGATGTAGTGATAGCGGGCGGTCCCCCTGGATTGGGCGCCTCTTACGGATTGGACCGGGCTCCCATCAGCACCTGGGTGATGGCCATTGTCGACAGGGAAGAGGACACAAACCAATATATGACTAAATCGCAGCCGCAACACACGGTGAAGTAAAGCGAGAGTTTATAACGAGGAGGAATTACTATGGGAGAAGCATTGGGATTGGTGGAGACCAGAGGATTGACGGCAGCGGTGGAAGCCGCCGACGCCATGGTGAAAGCGGCCAACGTCCGCCTGATCGGTTATGAAAAGATAGGTAGCGGCTTGGTATGCGTGATGGTGAGGAGCGATGTCGGAGCAGTAAAAGCGGCCGTAGAAGCCGGAGCCGCCGCAGCGCAAAGGGTGGGCGAAGTAGTGGCTGCCCATATCATTCCTCGCCCCCACGCCGATATCGAAAAATGCTTTTTGAACAAGTAAAGGTTGAGTAGAGTAGCAAGAGCTGGAAAATTAATAAACCGGAAGCAGGTGCATTTATGGGAGAGGCATTGGGTTTTATTGAAACCAAAGGTTTGGTAGCAGCTATCGAGGCCGCCGACGCCATGGTGAAAGCGGCTAACGTCCGCCTGGTGGGATATGAAAAAGTAGGTAGCGGCTTGGTCTGCGTCATCGTGAGCGGAGATGTGGGTGCCGTCAGGGCGGCTGTGGATGCCGGCAGTGCGGCAGCCGGCCGGGTTGGCGAAGTTATCAGCCAGCACATCATTCCTCGTCCGGACAACAGCACTGCCGAAGTGTTCTTTAAGGATGAGAAGTAGACCTGAAGACAGATTTATGGTAAACGGAAGGTGTCGGAGTGGGAGTGGGAGTGAGAGTAGATGAAAACCGGCTGATAGAGGAAATATCAGCCAGGGTAATGAGCAAGCTGCTTGAGCGGTACAGGGCGGAACGTGATCCCCTGGAAATACCGGTAGGTGTATCGGTCAGGCATGTTCATATAACTGCCGAACACCTGGAACTGCTCTATGGCCCCGGTCACACCCTAACCGTGCAGCGGAATCTATTGCAACCGGGAGAATTCGCCGCCGAGGAAGTGGTGGCGTTGGTCGGCCCCCGCATGCGCACGATTGAAAACGTGCGTATTCTCGGCCCATGCCGCAAGGAGACCCAGGTAGAGATAGCCCGCACCGACGCTGTTGTGCTAGGCCTTAATCCGCCGGTCCGTTGTTCCGGTGATCTGGCCGGTTCAGCACCGATCACGCTGATCGGGCCGAAGGGGGTTCTCTCCTTACCCCAAGGTTGTATCATCGCCAACAGGCACATACACATGTCTCCTGCCGACGCCGGGCGGTTCGGGGTAAAGGATCAAGACCTAGTGTCGGTGGAAGTGACCGGCGAGAAAAGCCTGGTGTTCCATCAGGTGCAGGTGCGGGTGAAGGAAGGCTGGGTCCTGAACATGCATCTGGATACCGATGATGCCAATGCCGCCGGGATTACCTGCGGTGCCGCGGCCCGGATCGTCATTCCCCCAGCCCGGTAAAGACTGCGGATGAAGATGAAAGCGATGAATGGGCTATGGATTTGCGAAGTTTGATTGAGGTCGTAAGGCAGGCAGGTGTGGTGGGTGCGGGAGGCGCCGGCTTTCCCACCCATGTCAAGCTCGACGTGCGGGGCAACCTGGATACCGTCATAGTCAACGGGGCGGAGTGCGAGCCTCTTCTCCGGGTAGATCAGGAGCTGATCAAAATGCACGCCGCCGAGTTGGTGGAGACTTTGGCCTTGTGCGTATCGACCATCGGTGCCAAAAGAGGGGTCTTCGCCGTCAAAAAGAAGAATCAAGCCGCATGTGAGGCCCTCTCCGCCGCCATTGCCTCAGCCTCCATGTCCACATCTCCACCCAACCCCATTCAGCTTGCCATCTTAGGAGATTATTATCCTGCCGGCGACGAACAGCTCCTGGTATATGAGGTGACCGGAAAGGCAGTGCCGGAAGGAGGGCTGCCTTTACATGTGGGAGCCGTCGTGGTCAATGTGGAGACCTTGTGGAACATACACCAGGCTGTCAAAGGGGTCCCGGTGGTCGACACCTATGTGACGGTGACGGGAGCGGTACGGCAGCCCATCACGGTGCGAGCCGCCATCGGGACCCCGGTGCGGGAGTTGATAAAGGCCGCCGGCGGCATATCCGCAGACGGTGATGATGGCAGCCATGTTGGCCATGGCGATGGCGATGGCGATAATACTACCAATAATGTAGCCATAATCCACGGCGGGCCGATGATGGGCAGCCTCCTGGCCACCTTGGATACTCCGGTTAGTAAACTGACCAAAGGCCTGATCG
This sequence comes from Bacillota bacterium, assembly GCA_012840225.1. Taxonomy (GTDB): domain Bacteria; phylum Bacillota; class Limnochordia; order DTU080; family DTU080; genus DULU01. Next base: position 3,648 of record DULU01000001.1, on the reverse strand, counting down.
TCTTGCCGGGAGATCATCCCTTGGTGCGGAAGATGAAGCAGCCGGCCACAGCCGCTTTCAGCCGGGCGGCGTCCTCCTGCTGCCAGTGCCGACAGTGTACGGATTTATGCCCAAGATATTTACTGGGACACAGCCTGGCGCCGCATATGATGATGCGGGCGGCGGGTTACGGCTTGATAGGGGACACCACTGCCTGGACCACCGCCTTCCTGTGCAGCGAATGCGGCGTATGCGAGCATTTTGCCTGTACAGCCAGCCTGTCGCCAAGGCTGTTATATAAAACGGTCAAAAATAGGCTGGCAGCGGCTGGGGTGAAAAATCCGCACCATGACGCCGACACCCCCAGGTCGGCCATAGCCGAACACAGGGTGCCTACCAGCCGGCTGATCTGGCGGTTGGGGTTGACTGCTTATGATGTCGCCGCCCCGCTGGTCGAAGATCTGGATCTACTGCTCCGGCCTGCGGAGGTGCGCATCCCTCTCAAACAGAATGCCGGGGCGCCGGCTACACCGGTAGTCCAGGTAGGTGAGCAGGTGGAGCGCGGTCGGGTGGTGGCGGAGATCCCGTCCGGAGCGCTTGGTGCCCGCCATCATGCCAGCATCAGCGGCAAGGTCACTGCGATCAATGCCGCAGGGGAAGTGGTGATCAGCCGTGACTGAAGCTAAAGCTGAAGCCAAAACCAATACTAATACTATGGCTAAATCCGAATCTAAGCATATAGCCCTGGGTTTGCTGGAATTGTCCGGGCCCGCCGCCGGCTTCGCTGCCGCCGACGCCATATTAAAAACCTCACCCACCAAGTTGCTAAAAGGGGACACTATTTGTCCCGGGAAGTTTCTGTTAATCTTCACCGGCGAGTTGGCCGCCGTCCATGAGGCATATCGCCGGGCGGAGCAGGTATGCGCCGGCTGCTTAATCGACGGCGGCGTATTAGGCCGGATTTCCACCGCCGTCCTCCAGGCCTTCAGAGGTCCCGACCCGCATATGAAAAAGGGCGGGGCGCTGGGCATAATAGAAACCTTCACCGCCGCCGGGGCCATCAACGGCGCCGACGCTGCGGTTAAAGCAGCTCCCGTCGAAGTGATCGATCTGCGCTTGGCTCAAGGCCTCGCCGGAAAAGGGATAGCTTATCTTACAGGTACAGTGACCGCTGTCGAGACCGCCCTCAAAGCTGCCGAAAGCGCCATCACCAGCAACGGCGGTATATGCACTGTTCAGCTTCTGCCCAACCCCCACCACTCCGTCTGGGAAGCCCTGCTGAGCTAGTAGCGGCCGCAGCCGGTGGCGGCCGGAGCGACAAAGGGTTGGCCGGCTGGAGCTAATTGCAGACGAGCTGCAAAACCGTATGCTCGCTCATATAGGGGAGTATCCAAAACTCCTTTCACCTTACTTTTGTGACTGTTCGGCGATTTTCCATTTCCGGTAATTCTCCAACTCAGTTTCCAGGAAATTAATCAGGTCATCGTAACCTGTCAGGTCACGCAAAGGCGCCCATGGGATAACCTGTTTTATCTTCTCTATGATATAGGTCAGGCTCAGTTCCTCACGCCTGAAGATCAGGAGCGTTATGTTTCTTTCGGTGCATATTTTCTGTTTGATCCTATCCAGCTGCTTCTGCTTGGCGACGACCGAATTGTTATACATTTTGGTGGCACGATAATGCTGCTCTCCGTTGAACTCGAACGCCACATTCTGCTTTTCATAGTGGCGGTCGAAATGCATCTGCTCATGCGTATAAGGATTCTTCAGATAATCCGGTGTGGCATTGTCGACGCCGTTATCCCACTCCAGGACCAGGTTTAGAGCCTCCCGCATCAGAGCTTCGCCACGGTATTTAGCTCTATATAGGTTGTGTTCCGCCTTTCTTCTTTTGATCCACACCGGATTACCATTAATAAACAGCTTGTTTTTCGTCTTTTTCAAGGTCTGGATGACTATCCACTCTTCATCCTGCAGCTTGAATAAAGCCCGGCGTACCGTCTTGACATTCAATTTCAGAAGCTTGGCTATTTTGGTGTATGTATGATAGCCCTTCAGCTGCTTTTTATAGTATCCGGGCAAGGTCTGCAAGGAGCCATAAATCACTCTGGCTTGCGGGCTTATGTGTGTGGCGGTGAGTAAATCGACCGGTATTACGACCATATAGCTATAGCGGTAATTTGGGGCCAGGATCGATTCCACCAAAGCCCGACGCTTTTCTTCAGCCTCCTTTTGAATTTTTGCCTTGATCATAGCTATCTGAGCATCTATCTCAGCCTCGCTCGGGACCCGTCCCTGCGGGTGGGGCTGGAACTGCGGCTGAGTTTGATATTGCAGGTGAGGCTGGAACTGCGGTTGAGGCTGGAATTGAGGCTGAGGCTGAACCTGAAAATGCGGGTGTGGCTGGAATTGCGGGTGTGGCTGGAATTGCGGGTGTGACTGGAATTGCGGGTGCGCCTGGTACTGTGGAGGTGTCTGAGGCTGTGGATGGAGCTGGGGTTGGGGCAGGGGATATGCTTGGGTTCGGCTCTGGGCATAAGCATGTGCTTGGGTCCAGCCTTGGGAGTAGTTGTTGGGGTGTGTATGGGGTGGAGTCTGTATGGTTTGTATGGGAGGATGCTGGGCATAACCATGGCCACTTGCGCTGTTGTTAGGAGGAAGAGGGTGTGGCTGGGTCGATGAGGCTGAGGCAGGCGGCATCATTGCCTGTGCCTGCATGGACGGTGGTTGCTGCATATTTGGCAGTTGTGAATTGGGGGGCGGAGCCTGGCAAGGTGGTTGGATTGGCAGAATGCAGGGTTGGTTGTAAGGCGGAATGTTATTTTGAATATGAGCCTGTGGATTGCTTGGTGGCAAATGATATGCCGGAGGTATGGTCTGCGTCTGGGAAGAGGCAGAGTGAACAGACGTGCTGCCCTGGGTTTTCGGCTGTACCAACCATCCTCGGTTAAAAAGCTGAGTAAGGGCTGTCTTGACAGTCGGCTTGGAGAGTCCGATCCGTTCGGCTATTCTATCTGGGGAAAAAAGCACGGCAAGGTCGTTGCTTAAATCCCAGATATCAAGGACTATGGCGAGCCAGACCAATTTTGCGGAGGCCAGCAATGATTTATCCTGAAAAAGAGCTGCCGGCACCCATATCACTTTGTTAACATCGGTGATTTTGCATGCCATAGTCCCCACTCCCTCTCAAGACACCTACGCACAAGCGTTCCCTTCATGTTTCTCCACTTGCCACTAGAATCCTGCCGCTCCAAAACAAAAATTATAAAGGAAGTATTTAATACGACTTTAATATTAATAGTGCTCAATTACATTATGTAATGTGACAATTACATTATGTAATGGACGAAAGGTCCAGGTAGAACCTATTAGTCCGCGTTTTGGTCTCCTTCAGCTGCGACATTATCAATGTTATTTCACCACCTCTCATATGCCATATCCGGCAAAACCAACTTGGCCCCGGCGGTGAAGGGTGAACTGGAATTAGAGAAGGCAGCCGAGGATTCCATGGAGCGACTGGAAGCTCAACTGTCCACTGAGTGGCCGGAGGTGGGAGTGTCAACAGAGTGATATGTGGCGAGAGATGAGGGGCGGTTTTGAATATTGGCATAAAGGGGTGATCAGAAAAAATGGGCCACAAAAAGGAAAAGGCCAGCTCAGCAGAGACCG
>DULU01000070.1 GCA_012840225.1 Bacillota bacterium | reverse complement strand
GTGGGCGGCGCTCGTCCCGCCGGATTTCCCGCTTCCGGTGCGGTCTTTTGCTGTCGGCATGAGGAACTGGGTTCCGTTTTTGCTGTTTGTTATTCATGGATCTGTTTCCTTTCGTTCCACACTTGCCCTTCGCCGAAATTTGATTATAATAGCAGCATATAGGCAAGCGACTGTGCCGGGCCGGAATTGAGTGTATGACATTTCCGGCATTTATGGAAGCTGGTTTTTAACCTTGTTCCCGCCAATTAATATAACCAGGCCACTGCCAAAGCGTTCCGACATGCCGGCGATCGATCCGGAGAGGCAGCGCAACTTGCGGCTGGAGGTGTGGCGTCTTTCTGTCCCTGCCGTGGTGGAAATGGTGCTGGCCAGCCTGGTCTCGATCGCCAACATGATGATGGTCGGCCGCCTGGGAGCCGCCAGCATTACGGCCGTCGGTCTCCCTCAGCAACCGTTCATGTTTGCCATGGCGCTGGTGATCGCCTTAAATGTGGGCACCACGGCGATCATCGCCCGCAGCATCGGCGCCGGCCGGCCTGAACTGGCCAGACAAGCTTTCCGGCAAAACTGGGTGCTCTCCGGCTTTGTCGGCCTCTTTCTGGCCCTGGTTTTCTGGTGCTTGGCCCGGTCCATTGTGATCTTCATGGGCGCAGAAGCCGAGGTGGTCGACCTCTCCGCCGGCTATTTGCGCCTCATGTCTTTGAGTATACCCTTTTTTACCCTTTCGTCCACTGTTTTGGCTGCTTTGCGCGGCGCCGGCGACACCCGTTCGCCGATGTTCATCACTATTGTAGCCAACAGCTTGATCGTCATCCTGGGCCTGCCTTTGATCTACGGTCTCGGCCCCATCCCCCGCCTGGAAGTGGCCGGAGCCGGATGGGCCCTGCTGTTGGCCCGCCTTTACATGGTGACGGCCAGCACCTATATTGCTATCCGCCCGCAGGGTGTCCTTCGTCTTTACGTACGGGGTTGGCGCCTCAACGGCGCCCTTCTGCGGCAAACCTTGCTCATCAGCCTACCCAGCGCCGCCGAGCAGGCGCTGCTGCAGGCCGGTCTGGTCCTCTTCATCAAGGCTGTGGCCGGCATGGGCACCGTCACCTTTGCCGCCCATCAGATCCTGTGCAACATCCAGAGCCTCTCCTGGCAACCGGCTATGGGCTTTGCCGTTGCCGCCACCACCATGACCGGCCAGCGCCTGGGGGCCGGCAAGCCCGACGAAGCGGAATATGCGGTTTACCAGGCGCAAAACTTTGCCCTGATCATCGCTTTCAGCATGGCGATGGTGTTTATGTTCTGCGGCCGTCCCTTGTTGCTGCTTTTCACCAATGACCCGAATATCATCGAAAAGTCGGTAAGTGTGCTGCGCATGGTAGCTTTCATCCAGCCGTTTCAGGCCATCCAGATCGTGCAGGCCGGCGGACTGCGGGGAGCGGGAGCCACCAGGCTGCCCTTGGTTTCCACCGTCTGCGGCATCTGGGTGGTGCGCAACACCATAGCCCAGCTCACCCTGAACGTGCTGCACATGGATCTGATCGGCGCTTGGATCGCCTTAGCTTCCGATCAGTTCAGCCGCTACCTGTTTATCCAATACCTCTTCAAGAGAGGCAGATGGAAACTGATGGAGATGCAGCTTCCCGCCCCCGGGCGAAACCTAAAACATGCGCAGGCGGGCCATGAAGTAGATTGCCCCGCCGGCCAGGCCAATGGATAACAGCAGCACATAAATGAAGGCATAGGGCGAATGTTGAAACGGCAGAGGGACATTCATCCCATATAAGCTGGCCACTATGGTAGGAATGGCCAGGACGATGGTCACGGATGTCAGTACTTTCATCACTATGTTAAGATTGTTGGATATCAACGAGGCGAAAGCATCCAGCATGCTGCTGAGGATATTGCTGTAGATATGCGCCATCTCAATGGCCTGCTTATTCTCGGTGATCACGTCTTCCAGCAAGTCTTCGTCGTCTTCATACATCTTGATCACCGGTGACAATTCGGTGTCAGCCGGCGTCTTGCGCAAGTGCGAGCGCAGCAGTCTTTCCATCACCGACTGGTTGGCGTGAAGTGAAGTGGTAAAATATACCAGGCTTTTGGTCAGCGAAAGCATTTCGATCAGTTCTTTATTGCGCAGCGACTCATGCAGCTTGGATTCGATCTCGTCGGTGCGGCGGTCGATCTGGCGCAGGTATTTCAGATATTGGGTAGCCGTGCGGTATAGGATCTGCAGGAGAAAGCGCGTCCGCTTCGCCGTGCGCACGGAGCGGGATTGCAGCAGGGAGGTCAATACCTCATTTTCCTCCAGGGTGACGGTAGCCATATATGCCTGGGAAATAATTATGCCTAAAGGCATGGTATCGTAGCGGTTCTTACCACGCGTGATTGGGACGTCGATGATCATCAGCACCTGGCCATCCTCTGATTCCAGGCGAGGTAATTCTTCTTCATCCAGGGCGGCGCGCAGGTAGTCGGCCGACAATCCGGTCAGCTCCACCGTGCGGGCAATTTCAGCTTCAGTGGGATTTATCAGCGATATCCATGCTCCTTTTACTTCCCTGGGATCTTTGATTTCCTGCATTTCGCCTTCTATGGTGGCCAGCATGCGTATCATTTTCGCTACCTCCTTCGTCAAGCTGATATAGGACATTATACGCCCTTTATCCCATCCCGGCCGATAATCCTCTCCGCTCCTGAAAAAATTCGACATAACAACTATAAATATCTAAGACTTTCGGCAGGAGGTCAATGGTACCGTGTCGTATGTCATAATGGCCATATATACCGATAAGCATATGTGAGGTGATAATAGTTGCCGAACACCATGGGTGGGATATGGTCCTTTCGTTATACCAGCGGCATAGTAGAACGTACGTTGGATGCCTTAGGGCTTAGACAGCGAGTGATTGCCCATAATGTGGCCAACCTCAACACCCCAGGTTATTATGCTCGGCAAGTCGATTTTGCAGCCGAACTGCAAAGGGCTTTATATCGCGATGGGTTTTACCAGGGAAGGACGGAAACCAGGTTTGGCGAGGCTCCCCGGTTCAACTATGGTCACAGCCTCCGGCCGGGCTCGGTGACCGCCGCCTCTCCGTTTGAGAGCGGTGTCGATATGGATGTGGAGATGGTGGATCTGGCCAAGACCAACATTTTATACAATTCTATGGTCACGCTGACCAACAGCTTATATGGCCGCGTGCACCAGGCCATCAAGGAGGGACGCGGCTGATGCCTTCTTTCAGTGCCATGGATATCAGCGGCTCCGCCCTATATGCCGGCCGCGTACATATGGAAGTTATTGCCAGCAACATCGCCAATGCCGGCAGCACCAGGAGCGAGCGGGGCGGTCCTTATCGCCGCCTGATCACCTTGCTGGCGGCCAAGGAAAACCGCGTGCCGCCGGAGTACCGGGCGAGGCCAAGGGAGGGTGTGTTTGACGGCCGGGGGGTGCAGGTATTGGGCGTGGTGGAAGATCAAAGCCCCCTGCCGCTCAAATTTGATCCCGATCATCCGGATGCCGGGCCGGACGGCTTTGTAGCCATGCCCAACGTCGATCCGTTGAGCGAGATGGCCGATCTGATCATCGCCGCCAGGTCATATGAAGCCAACATCACCGTCTTTAACGCCACCAAACAGATGGCCATGAAAGCTCTGGAAATCGGTAAAGCCTGAACCGATCGATAAAAAACGTTAAGGGGGACATCGATGCCGGTAGATGCCATAAATTCCTTGATGCCGGGCTGGAGCGGCGGAGCCGCGGCGACGGCCGACAGCGGAAGCAGCGGGAGCGCGGTCCCCAGCTTCGGCGCCACATTGCTGCGGGCCATCAGGGAAGTCAACCGCCTGGAAAACCAGGCGCAGGAAAGCCAGATCAAATTGGCTGCCGGTGAAATCACCGACATCCACCAGGTGATGCTGGCGGCGGAAAAGGCCGATCTGGCTTTGGAAATGACTTTAGCCGTGCGCAATAAGATTCTTGAGGCCTATCAGGAGATCATGCGCATGCCGGTATAAGGGACTAAGGTGCTGAAGCGGGGTATCCGGAGCTACGGAGCGTGATGAAATGGCTACGCTGCGCGTGGCGGCTAGTGATCTGGGCCGCCAGTTGATAACCGGGTGGAAAAATCTGGGCACTGGACGGAAAATACCGATCATTCTGGCCGGGGTGGTTGTGTTTGCCATTTTGATGATCGTTTCATACAAAGCTGCTAATCCGGATTACGCTATCTTGTTCTCCAATCTCGATCCGATCGACGCCGCAGAAGTGGTGCAACGGCTCAAGGAGGTAGGCGCCCGCTATAAACTGGTCGACGGTGGAGCAGCCATCCTCGTACCTCAGTCCGAAGTGTATCAAAGGCGCCTGGATCTGGCCGCCGAGGGGTTGCCCAGGGGCGGGGTGGTCGGTTTTGAAATTTTCCAGCAGGTTTCCTTCGGGCAGACCGATTTCGACCGCCAGGTAAAATACGTCATGGCTTTGCAGGGAGAGCTGACCCGCACCATCAGGCAGCTGGAAGCGGTGGAGGATGCCAGGGTGCATGTGGCTTTGCCGGAACGCAGCATGTTCCTGCGTGAGCAGGGGGTGCCCACCGCCTCTGTAGTGCTCATGCTGAAGCAGGGCAGCACTTTGTTGCCCTCTCAGGTACAGGGCATAGCCTATCTGGTGGCCCGCAGCGTGGAAGGATTGCATCCAGAGGATGTCACCGTGGTGGATACCAGGGGCAATATCCTCTCCTCGCCGCCGGTGGCGGAGGTGGCGGCGACCGGTGCCGGAAGCGGCGTCCTGGAGCGCCTGCAGATCCAGCAGCAGGTGGAGCGGGACCTGGAAAACCGCATAAAAAGCGGCCTTGAAGCTATATACGGCCGGGGAAATGTCATCACCGTGGTCACGGTGGGCCTGGATTTCGATGCGACCGAGGAGACGCGTGAGCAATATGAACCGGCTGCCGAAGGTGGGTTGATCCGTTCCCAGACCACCGAGGAAGTGAGCGATAGATTGCCTCTGCGGGCCGGAACGGCCGGTGCCGCCGTCAACCAGCTCTCCGGCCAGCTGGAGACCGGTGCTACCGCCCTGGCGGAGGCGATGGCGGTGGAAAATCAAGCCGAAAGACGCACCGGCACTGTGGTTTTCGAGCACAACCGCACCGTCAGCCGTCGGGTGGCGGCTCCCGGGCGGGTGACCAGCCTGGCGGCAGCCGTGGTGATCAACGGTAACCTGACCCCCGAGGACGAGGAACGGGTGAGGACCACCATCGCCACCATAGTGGCCGGGAAAGTGGAACCCGGGTTGATGCCGGCGGTATCCATCACCAGCATGCCGTTCCGGACCAGAACACCGGTCCTGACGGAGCCGCTCACCCAACCGGCTCTGGCGTGGCGAGCCAACTGGCCGCTTTGGCTTGGCGCCGTCCTCTTTGCTTCGCTCATGGTGACGCTTGTGGTGATGATGCGCCGCAGACGGGCGGCAGCGGATTACCGGTTGAGCCAGGCCATGGGCGCGGCACAAATGGCAGTCGCGCTTCAGGAAGAGAGCGAGATCGTGCGCCAGCAACAGGAGATCGAAGCTTTGGCCAAGCAACGTCCTGACGAATTCGCCAGCCTGGTGCGGACTTGGCTTGCGGAGGAAGCACATTGAGTAATACGACGACCAATGTGGTGACAAACAGTTTAAATGTGGCCGGACGCTTGAGCGGGAAAGTGAAAGCCGCCATTCTGCTGGTAAGCTTGGCCCCGGATGCGGCTGCCGCCGTCTTCAAACAGTTGACCGAGCCGGAAGTGGAGCTTCTGACCCAGACCATTTCCGCCATGCCGCAGGTGAACTATGAGACCAAAGAGGCCGTGTTGAGGGAATTTTACTCTTTGGCCAAAGGTAAAGCCCGTTTTCAGGTGGCCGGTCCACTGTATGCCCGCAGTTTGCTGGAGCAGTCCCTGGGTCCCGATAAAGCCGAGAACATCATGAGCAAGATGCGGATGAAAAACAAGGAGAAACCTTTCAGTTTTGTCGGCCAGGTGGATGCCGGCCGTCTGACGGAGTTCATCCGCCGGGAGCATCCGCAGACCATTGCTTTGATCCTGGCTCACTTAAACCCGAGCCAAGCCGGCGCCATCATGGCCAACCTGCAGCCGGAGCGGCAGGTGGAAGTGACCAGGCGCCTGGCGACGCTGGATCGCGCCGATCCTCTCTTGATCAAGGAGATCGAAAACGTCCTGCAGCGGCAGCTTTTCCTCTTGGGTACGGCCGAAGCCCAGGTCATAGGCGGCGTGGATGTGGCCGTCAATATCCTCAACCGGGTGGACAGCACCACGGAAAAAGTGATCCTGGAAGGCTTGGCCCAGGTGGATCCGGCTTTAGCTGAAGAGATCAAAGAGCGGATGTTTGTCTTCGACGACATTATCTATTTGGATACCCATGCCATGCAGCGGGTGATCCGCGAAGTGGAAGCCAAAGAATGGGCTCTGGCCATGCGCACGGCCAGCGAGGAAGTGACCTCCCATATCTTTGCCAACATGTCCAAGCGCCTCCAGGAACTGGTGCGCGAAGAGGCGGAGTACCTGGGCCTGGTGCGGCTGCGGGAAGTTGAGGAGGCGCAGCAGCGCATTGTGGCGACCATCCGCTCATTGGAAGAGGCAGGTGAGATAGTTGTCTCCAGGAACGAGGACGCGGAAGTCTTTGTCTAGCATCATCAAAGCCGGCGAGTTGGCGGTGGTGGGCTATGGACCGGTCCAGGCGCTGCCTCTCTCCGGCGCCTCCGGCCACGGTGGCATCCTGTCCGGGGACGACGGGACGGCGGCACTGCTGCCCAAAAGCCGGGAGACCGGCTTGATGGCCGCCCGCCGTG
>DULU01000138.1 GCA_012840225.1 Bacillota bacterium | reverse complement strand
TTATCTTCAGTTCGCCCCATCGCCCTCATGAGGGCGATGGGGTAACGCGCGTCGCGCGCGTGCATGCCCCGGATGGTTCTCATTCTTACATTGCCATATTTATGATTCCTATCTTGCCAAACACATGAAGGGTGATATTGATACTCTTGTGGCCCAAACGTTTACTTACGGTTTTTATATCAACACCTTGGTAAATTAGCAATGATGCATGCGTGTGCCTGAAAGTATACAGTATCACGTTGTCAAGGATATCCGTTTGCTGTACCTTGTAGGTCCCTCCACTCGGTAGGTTTAGCACCTGATTGACAGTCAGCTCCGTTCCTGGATTGACGAGCTCCAGTTCCTCTGGGTTGATACTCAGCCGTTCGGCGATTCGTAATATGCCAGCCCGCCTACAGATACGCTTTAGGTCCCTGCGGACAATGTTCGTTCTACGTAGCATATTACCCTTACTGTCGGTGAATACGAGATTGTTCTTGTTGTTCCATGCATCCCCGAGTGCCAGCTTTTCCTCGTCCTGTCGTGTACGTTGCCGCGTCAAGGCATCTAGTGCCTCTCTAGGTAGGCTAATGGTACGTCTTCCATTCTCTGTTTTCAGCGGCCCGAGGAAGACTTTCCCGCGTTCCTCATGCACCGCTTGGCGGATCGTGAGTTTACTTCCGTGCCAATCGATCGCATCCCATGGAAGACCCATCCATTCTCCGGGCCGCATGCCAGTGTTCAGGGCCAAGATGAAGGCATCTTCCAAACGTTCGCCCTTCGCCGCTTGGAGAAACCATCTGATTTCGTCCGGGGTGAGGCAGCGTGCTTCGGTTTCGCACTTGCTACGTTTTGCAGCCACTTTGACAGGGTTACGGGTGATAAGCTCCTTACGCACGGCGTCCTCCAACCCCATACTCAGGATGGAGCGTATGTCAAAGACCGTGCGGGGTGAAAGATGACGTTCATCCAGCATTTCATAGAAGGCGTTAATGTGCCTATAGCTGAGTTCTCTGAGCCGATGGCGACCAAGAGCCGGGATAATGTCATGATTGACGTGTGCAGCATACTTATCGTATGTACTGCTTCGAGTGTTTGGTGGCCTCTTGGTCCTCAGCCAATCCTCGAAGTGCTGTTTGACCGTGATCCTATCATCTGCTATGGCGATTCCCCGCAAAGCGTCATTCTGTAGCCTCGTAATTGCCTCTTGTACTTCCCGTCTTGTGTTGCCCGAAACGCTCCGACGAATTCGCTTGCCGTTCTGGTCAACCCCCAAGGACACTTGTCCTCTGTATCTACCATCGCTTGTCCTGTAGATAGTTCCACTACCGTGTCTATTCCGCTTGGTTTCCTTTGCCATGTTAAGCAGTCCTTTCAGAAATAGCGTCATATTCGCCCATGGATAGCTCCATGGACGTGCCGATGGCTAATAGAATGATAATTAAGATATGAGATGCGTATAGTGCATTGCCTGGAACACGAAGCGTCGCTCGATGTCCAAGTCGCCTCATAAAGATGATAATGACCGTTTATTGGCTACGACCCGTTTGTAGTGCCTACAGCCTTGTGCCGCCCTCGAGGTGCTTATTGACAAACAAAGCCAGGGAGTTGCGAGGAATTCGCCTTGCTCGCCCTAGTTTGACGTAAGGTATCTCACCCGCATCCATGAGTGCGTATAGCTTCGTACGCCCGATCGACAGATACTCCTGAGCCTCCGAAATGGTGCACAGCCCGTCTCTGATCTCAACAGATACTCGTTTGTCCAACCTGCTTTCCCATCCCTTGCGAGAGTGTGCTAGGCGGCTTCCGTTGTGAAGCCTGCCGGTATTGGCTAATCTAGCGAATCTCTCTCTTAATGGGAAGGGAAGATTGGAAAGTTTTTCTGTTGATTTTATCGCCAAAATATGATTCGTCGGTCCCAACACTAGTTCTGGTTGCCCTTGCGTTCCTCCACCCAAACTGGTCTTCTTGGTTGTGTAACTCGTTGACCATGGTGCCAGAAAAGAGTATCAATGTCAAAAAATACGGGGTTGATGGAGACGGTATGAGGTGCCGATGGCTTCCCTTTCATGACCCATCGAGCGAGCAATATCCTGGTCAGGAATGCCTGCTTGGCGAGCGGAGTTGTAATATGAGCCGCGTAATCCGTGTATAGATTGACCTGGTTGCCTCATGTGTTTTTCTATAGCTCGACGTGCTCGGCGTTCCCAACGCTCGAACGTTCTTGTCGATCTGGGGAAGACGCGATCCGTCGGTCGTAGACCACGTTCCAAACACCACGCTTTCAGACCGGCTATATAGTCGGCTGGAGCGGTGAAGGCGATGGCAGTGCGAATCTTACCACCTTTGGCGTGGACTGCCTTACCACGTATGTGGATGGCGTTTTGCGACGGCAAGAGATCTCGGACCTGAATATGCGTCAGTTCGCTCACACGGAGACCAACGAGATTGACACATTCCAGTCCACGCCATACCACACCGTATCGATCTGATGTGTGATTCTTCTTGACCAAAGCTATAACTGCTAGTGCCTTCTTCTCTGAATATGGAACGGTTTGCTTGCGGTCGGCAATCCGACGTTCGCGTAGCTGATCTGGCAGGGAAAAACCTTGTGAGGGAACCAGGCAACGCGTGTAGCCATATTGTTGCTTTATGCCATACCCAAGACGCTTCACGTCAGTGATAAAACGCTTAATCTGATATGCGGATGTCCATTGGCCTGTCTTGACCTTGTCGTCAATATAGGCTTGAACATGAGATGGGCGGATGTCCTTAATCCAGCTAAGGCCATATTCCTGCTGAATCCAGCGGACACACCCTTTGATGTTGTACATCGTGTTTCTCGCTGTTCGCTTTGACGTAATCCATCGCTCTGAATCGCCTAGTTTTTTCAAATCATGTAATGACCAGCCAAATCTCTGGATACTGCGTATTGCAGCGGTTGCTTGCTTTAGTAGCGACTTACCCATGAAAACCCCCTCCTCACAGTGGTTTGTGGATCAAGTGACGGCTTGGCTGCTATGGGGACGCCATTTTCCGGGCGTCCCCATCAAGCAGCCAAGCCTAGGCTGCTGCACCTACCCGGAGCCGTTGCTGGCCAGGTACAATGTAAAGCGATGAGGTTGATCGTTAAGTCTATTTAGACCCTCGCGGGACTCCCTGTCCGGTGACAGGGGAACGGTCGGGAATTGCTTCCCGCCAACGCTACCACCAGGGTTCGGCCTGGGGTGAGTAACCGCCGATGTTGGAGGTTCGTTACAGGAATGACCGGATGGCTGTTCTCGCTACAACTCTGTGATGGAAAACATCATGTGGCGGTAGATTAAGTGCAATAGTACCTCCTTTCTGGGTTCCTCCAACTTCAAATGCACCGGGTTCCTCCGAGTAGGTGCCGAGACAGTGTGTGCGATTTCGATCGAAATTGCAAAAACAGGAGCGAGTTTCACCAGAAACCCGCTCCTATTCGCGGTCTGAATCCTCTTGGTTGTGGATGGAGGAACCCGACCACATCTATCTTTGTTGCTTACCTAGAATGCTCTTGGTTTGCCCATATCACTTGGTTGACCCGCGTTTACAGTATACGCAATTGCAGGCTATAAGGCAAACGCCGCACCTGTAGTCCGGTGGCTTCTTAAAAATAGAAAAAACGCTTGGAAAAGGCTTGACTTTGCTGGTCCGAATTTCCATAATCCCCTCCACTTCAAGCGTAATGACGAGGTGGGTCGTTTCGATTCTAGCCTGTGCGTTGTAGCTATGGCTTGGATCTTGAGGCGACGCTTTTTCCGCTCTCGTACTAGTCTACTACTAAGTGGAGGTATATCAATGAGAGTCGAAGAATTTGCGAATCGGCTTAAGGCCAAGAGAAGGAGTAATGGTCAGTGGATAGCACACTGTCCGGTTCCAAACCATGGTAGGGACGGTAACGGTGACCGTAACCCTAGCCTATCGATTTCAGAAGGCAGGGATGGCCGGATCCTCATTAAGTGCTTCGCGGGGTGTAGCCCTGATGCCGTGGTGGCGGCGATGGGCCTATCCATGAAGGACCTTTTCTCTGACGATAAAGCGGTTGTGAGCGACGGACTCATTGGTGAGCAAGACCGTAACAGACCACTATCCGATCCTCCTACTTATATTTACACCGATGCTCAGGGGAGGCCGGTTCATGGCACGGTTCGATTCGACAACCCAAAACGCTTCGGACAGGCCCACTTCGACCCTGATACCGGACGATGGTATTGGGGCTTGAACGGAGTCGACACAGTACTATACCGTTTGCCCAGAGTCATTGAAGCGATTGCCTGCAGTCAACCCATCTTTCTCGTCGAGGGAGAAAAGGACGTTGAAACGCTGGAAACACTGGGACTTGTGGCCACTACCAACCCGTCGGGTGCGGCGAACTGGAAGCAAGAGTACAATGAGATGTTGCGTGGTGCAGATGTAATCATCTGTCCTGACCAAGACGAACCGGGAATCCAGCGTGCACATTGCATCTGTAGTGGGTTACTAGGAGTGGCGAAGTCGATACGAATATACAATATACCCTCCTGGGATGGCATGCCACATGGAGCAGATGTCACTGACTATATAAACCAGTTCAAGTTGGACAGAGAGGCATTTCTGGCTAGCGTTAGGGAACACGAGACGGGAGTAGAGCAATGGTCAACTGGTAGCAGTCATTGCACCAGCTCCGCTCGCGATACTGACGCCAAAGATGATGACTATGAGAATCCATTGGAACAGCTTAAGGTGCCAGCATTTCCCACTCAGGTGATGACACAGCGAATTGCTGACATCATGAATCAGTTCGCTATTGCGACAGACGGTCCCGTGGATTTTGTCGGAACCGCGATGCTAGTGTGTGCTGCGGCGGCGATTGGTACGCGTGCTAGAGTGCGTGTAAAAAGCACATGGGAGCACTTTCCAACGCTGTTTGCTTGTCTTATTGGTAGGTCGGGAACGGGGAAATCTGATGCCATCAGCTTTGCAAAACGTCCACTAGAAAAGCTGAACAAGCAGTTGATTCAGGAGTATTACAGGCAGAAGGAAGCCTATGAGGCCGAGCTAGAGCTGGCCAAGTCAAAGAAGGATGGTGATAAACCGGAGCCGCCTGTACCGAGAGTGTTGATCACTAACGATGCAACGATCCAAGCAGTAGTCGAAATGCTTTTTTATAATAAGGATGGGATAATATATATCGATGACGAGTTGAGGGGTTGGCTGGGTGGTATGGAGCGGTACAATCGGGGAGGTGGGGGTGACGAGCCCAGATACCTTTCGCTGTGGAACGGCGATCCGGTAACAGTCAACCGGAAAGGGCGAGATCCCATCTACGTCGATAACGCTTGCTTATGCGTGTTGGGTGGCATACAACCGTGGTTCCTAAAGGAATTGCAGGAACGTGGTCAGATCAAAGACGGGTTGTTTGCTCGTATGCTGGTGGTGCAGCCGGAATGCGAGATAAACATTGAGTTTCCTGAAGAGGATATCCCTCAGTCATTGATTGACGCTTGGGAGGCGATTATATTCAGGCTACGCGAGATCACTAACGTGTTTCGTGTCTACTCCCTAACGCCAGACGCCTATGACGCATATAAGCACTATTTTCGGCAGCTTCGGATCGAAAAACGCGACGCTGCTGACGAGGACTATGGTTACTCAATTGATAAGATGAGCAAGTATTGCTGTCGACTTAGCCTTGTTGTTCACTTGTTGCGACGTGCTGATGGGGAGACAAACAGCGACCAGATTGATTTGACCAGTATGCAGGCTGCCATTGCACTCTCACGCTATTTCTTGGCACATGCACGTAGCGTCTTCGATACGATGCACATGAGTGCCAGTGAGCAGAAGTTGGCCGAATGGGCGAAGAAGATTAAGCGGCATGGCGGCGATCTGACCTTCAGAGAGATGTACAAGGATCACAAGATCTTTGGTCGCAACGTGAAGGCGATGGATGCGGAGAAATACGTTGAGGAGCTGCAGAAACATGGATATGGAACCATCTATGTTCGCCCTACGCCCGGGAAAGCAACCAAGGCTTTCCGTCTCAAAGAGTGATTGGGGCGTGCCGTCCCCAATCACTCTTTATGGTCCCAGTTGCAATGAAGGATTCTTCGCCCGATGTGCTGATCTCTTGGGTCATCTGGGGAATGGGACTCGTCTACGAAAGGTGAGTTCCACCCAACATAAGATGTATGGTTCGGGTACTCATTCTCGTTGACAGTTCCTTTCCCCAGTCCCCAATCCCCAATAACACTGATCTAGTATCGCTTTTTTCGTGGAGTATGGGACACAATGAGAACTTGTGGGTACAATTCCACCAATAAGCTCAGAACTGAGGGTGCAGGCGTGGCTGTACGGAGAGAGAATCACTCACCGCCACTTCGTGTGAAGCACTACACGGCGGATGACATTCTGGGGATATGGCACCTGTTGACGCAGTAATGTCGTCTAGTTATACAGGGCCTTACTGGTTTTCCTACAAACACCGGGTCTTGCGGGAGGGATACACTTAGGTTAGTTAGAAGGATTACACTGTTTCCGGATACCGTAGATGCCCTCTCAGTACGGTGCAACATGTGCCAAAAGAATGGCGGTCGGTCATGCTATGGAACGAATCTTGTCGGTTATCAAACGAGAGAGTAATATTCCGTGCTTAGCCTGCGGTCAGATGCGGCTAGATCATCAGCGATTTGTGGAGTATGGTGATGCGGATGAGCATCCCGCAGAAAGCCCGTTTGAAAGGCCCAGTGTACCTGGGGAATATCGGGTAGCTGTTCCTCCGATAAGGCCCGGCATTCAGAGTATTTTCAAATATTTCCTGGACGGATCACGCAAAACATATAGAGTCGCTGACGTTATAGTCGGTGGCCGTTATCTCCCCCTCATCGCAGGACAGATCGGCGTTGCAGTAGTTCAGCGAGACCACGACAAGATCTCTGTTTACCGTGATTTCTGTAGGCTAGAAAACGTATTGGCGTTTCCCAGAAAACTCGATGACTCCGACTTACAGTTCTTGGAAGGCAAGATACGAGAGCATTGTGGTATCACCTTCCGCGTGGTGCCTTACACCGTGAAGCCAGACCAAGATCCAGTCGACCTTGGTACAGCTAGGATCTTGACCCAGATGCATGCAATGGAAGTGGAGACAGTGCTCTCAATGGCTGCTCGAGGTATACTCGCTAATGACCGGCTACTAGTAGTTGATGGGTCACTACGTTTTGGCCAAAAAATCGACCCGGTGCAGTTCCGCAACGTAATCGGGTTGTCAAAGACCTTTAGACCGAGTTTCAAGGCTGGCAAAACGCGGACCGATGTCGGATCGCTTGCCTCTAGCCTACGGTTTGCGGAGCGAACAAGTGTGTTCAGATTCCAAGGTGGCAATGACAATAAAATAATCGGTATGTGGTATCTTCGGATGCGGCGTCAATCACGAGACCCGCTAGAGGGCGTAGTGAAAGTTGAGTGCTACGCTGTCGATGCAGAGGATAAGGAGAACGGCCTAGAATCAGACAGGGTAAACGTGATCTCCGCTCACATTTTGCGTGAACGGAACGTCACACCCTATGGGAAAGACCCGAGGTGGGCTAGCCATATATACCCAATCTACATGGCTGAGACCTTCCTTAAGGCTTCGTTCATGAGCGACACGCGTTTTTCGGCACTTTTCTAGCGAGAGGTGGGAAAGCACGTCCTATGTCCAATATCATCGGTAAGGTAACGGCCACTGAGCATAGTCCGACATCTTGTAACGTGGTGCGGTTTTGGGTTGAGGATGGCGTGGTCATCCGGCCTTTTGATATCGTTCGTATTCAACACTTACTCTCCAGTTATACATACGCCATCGTGACGGACCTGACCTACATCACCGACAGCCCTGGTCACTTGGCTAACTACGTTTCATCTGACTTCGGTGACATAAGTGTAGATCCTCTCAACAAAAGGATTGGGACCACCATAGCTGAAGCCGAAATCCTATACAACACTGCAGAGATAGAAATGCCAGTTAGGGATGGTGCTCCTGTTGAGTGGGCAGACGTTGATGGGATCCGACACGCTCTAGGACTACGTAATGACCTAAAACATCCCATTCCGGCTGGATACATGCGTATGTCAAATAACACTGAGGTTCCAGTGGAGGTTTATGCTGATTACGTCTTAGGCCCAGAAGGTGCCCACCTGAATATCGCGGGTATATCGGGCTTGGCTACAAAAACGTCATACGCGATGTTTCTACTTAGCTCTGTGCAGCAGCGACTAGGCTCGGAAGTTACGATCATCATTTTTAACGTGAAGGGGAAGGATCTACTTGCCGTAGATCGCCCGAATGAAAATCTGACCGATGAGCAACGATCTGAGTGGATAAAGTGTGGGCTTGAGCCAAAGCCGTTCGATAATGTTACCTATCTATATCCTTATGCGGAGAAACCAAGGGCGAATTATACGTCCTCTCACGTAGAACCCGCCATACTCAACGAGCAGATCGAACGTGGTGTTGCGTTCAACTACTTCTATGACGTCAATACGGCAATATCTCGATTTGGGCATCTGTTCTCCGACATCGATGATCCGAATTCGACGATGGAGAGTATCATTCACTACTTGCAGGAGACCGAGTGGGAGAGCTGGGGGGATTTGCGTGAAAAGGTTGAGCAGCATGCAAGAGCGAACTCCCAAGGTAATAATCGGGATAAGGAGATCACGGTTAATTCATGGCGTAAGTTCAAGCGACTGCTTCGGAGCAGGACGGAACACGATGTCTTTCGTGAAAGGGCTTGCACTGATGTTGGGAAACGTAGACAGACTACCATCCTTGAAGCAATTCGTAAGGTCGAAAAAGGTAGCGTGTTGGTAATCGATATTGAGCCATTACCTGACTACTTACAGTGCATGGTGGTCGGAGATGTTGTCAATACGGTTTACGGAGCGAAGCTCGGCGATATAGAGGATGTTGAGCCGTCTAGACTTGGTACGGTCGTGATTTTTGCTGATGAACTTAACAAATACGCCCCAAAGGAAGGGAGTGTCCGTCCACTCACAAAAACACTACTCGATGTCACTGAACGTGGGCGGTCGCTTGGTTTGATCCTTTTCGGCGTTGAGCAGTTTAGGAGTGGAGTACATGACCGTATTCTAGGAAACTGTAGCACAAATGTCTATGGAAGAACCAATCCGATTGAGATATCCAAATGCCCGGATTACCGGTTTTTCCATGATACACACAAGTCTACCCTAACGCGATTGCCTAAGGGAAACCTGCTCCTGCAACACGCAGTTTTCAAGACACAGCTAATCAACGTCCGTTTTCCTGTCCCTTGTTACTACCAGCCGAAGGTCAGGTGAGTCTTGCCATGGAATACACGCCGCAAATCGGTGCTTTTGTACTAGAGATTCTGTCAAATGGTATGTACAAAGAGCCGTTTGATGCTCTGCGTGAGTACGTACAGAACTCGCTTGATTCTATTCGTGATGCCGAGGAGCGGGGTGTCATCTCTGAGCACTCTGGGCGTATTGAGGTAGAACTTGAGCCAGAGAAGCGGAGCCTAATAGTGAGAGACAACGGCCTAGGTATCCCAAGCTCAGTCGCATTTCAGAAGCTGCTTGATGTCGGTGTTTCAACCAAGAGCTTGGGGAGGCATGCTGGTTTTCGCGGTATCGGCAGGCTAGCTGGTATAGCATACTGTGATACCTTGGTCTTTCGGACTTCCTATGCGGGCGAGAACAAATGTTCTACTCTTGCCATGAATTGCAGCGAAATGCGTCAAGCAATTCGCCCAGACAGGAAGAATACCGAGGCACTCCAAGATATTTTGAAAAAACACAGTGATTACCATGTTGAGACGTGTGAAGCCTCTCGGCATTTTTTCGAGGTTCAAATGATAGGGCTCTCTTCAGCAGCAGAGGCATTCCTTAATTGGCAAGCTGTTGATGCATATCTCAGCCAGGTTGCTCCTGTAGGCTTCGATGCCCAAAGGTTCATCTATAAGCCTACGATAGAGGAGTGGCTACGTGCTCATGGCATCCAGCTACCCAGCGTCACTGTGGTGGTGACTGCACCAAACGTACATCGAGAGGTTTACAAACCGTATAGGACATATTACAAGACAATAAAGGCTGCAAATCGCTCGGGACTGGATTTCCATATTGAGGACGTTAAGTTCTTCCCGGAAGATCCGAAGATGGGTGAAGTGCGGTTTTGGTGCTGGTACGGTGTGTCTCCCCTGTTCGGCCAGATTGATGATCCGGGTGCGGGGTTCCGCATACGGCAAAGCAACATAGCAATAGGCGGCCCCCAGCTAACTAGCGAGTTGTTTCAGGAGGCATCACCAAGCTTTGGTAGGTTTAACGCCTACTATATTGGCGAGATCCACATCGTTGATCCCGCTGTTGTGCCGAACAACAGAAGAGATGGCTTTGAGGATGGTTGTGAGGCGTGGGCGGAGATAAAGAAGCAGTTGGTTGGGTTTTTCAGGAATCTCGGGAAGGAATGCTACGAGCGTTCCAAGTCGCGAAATCAACCCGAGACGAAACTGATTGCTGTAGCATCTCCGGTGATTGCAGATGTAAAGCAGCGTCTTGCGACCGGCTTGGTTTCCAAGAAGGAACAGGCCTCTCTCTTGAGAACCGTAGCAAGGACAGTAGATAAGGTGGAGTCGGCACTATCAAACCCAGACCGGAATGGTCCCTCGCAGACTATCAAGGACATAGCGAAGGAACTGACTGAGCTCAAGACAAAGCTGGAAGCGAATAAACTGCCATCTCTACGGTTTCGATCGGATCTTGACAAGAAACAACGTAAGTTGCTCAGCTCGGTGCTGGAGCTTGTGCACGATACATTGACTTCTGGCCAAAAATGTGCAGCACATGAACAGTGCTATAGGGCTATTCTATCCGCCGTGCTTAAGGAGTACGGCGATCGAGAAAGTGAGTAGCATACTACCACATGGCGAACATTCTATTGGTTGAACCAAACTATAGGAGCAAGTTTCCGCCTCTGGGATTGATGCGGATCTCAACGTTTCACAAAGGACAGGGCGATGCCGTTACGTTTGTTCGCGGTACCGACCCGGCCATGCGTTCTGTCTCATGGGATCGCATCTACGTTTCGTCGCTCTTTACATTTGAGTTGCCCAGAACAGTAAGGACTATTAAATACTATAGAACATCTGTAAACAGTGACAAGGACATCTATGTTGGCGGAATTGCCGCTACCTTGAAACCTGATTATATCCGCAACTATGTAGACTGTAGTCTTATTGTTGGTCCTTTGGATAAGCCAGGTATGCTGGGTGGCGACATGAAGCCTGTAGCTAGTCTTGTTCCTGATTACGATATCTTGCGTATGGTTAATTACAGGTATGAGCCAGAAGACACTTATTTTTGCCGAATTACAGTTGGTTGCATACGAAATTGTGCTTACTGTGCCGTACCAACGCTAGAACCCGTCTACGGATTGGGCTCTAGCATACACCAGCAAATAGAAGAAGTAAGGACTCGTTTTGGTGAGAAACAGCATCTGGTTCTCATGGATAACAACTTTCTGGCTATTGAGGGCCTCGTTGACATCATTGAGCAGATAAAGGACGAAGGATTCGCGGCAGGAGCAACACGAAACAAGAAACGTCGTACAGTAGATTTCAACCAGGGACTAGATGCACGATTGGTGACTCCTGAGGTGGCGAAGATCCTTTCTGGTATCAACCTGAGTCCTGTGCGTTTTGCTTTTGACTATGATGCTATGGAGGGCCCATACAGACGTGCAATCACCCTTATGGCTGATGCCGGATTCAGGGAGTTCACTAGCTATGTGATGTTCAACTTTAGCGACGACCCGTTCAGCTTTTACCGTAGACTCCGGGTAAACCTAGAGCTATCGCAGGAACTAGGAGTACTAGTCACCGGTTTCCCGATGCGGTACATACCGATAAGCGATGATAACCGGAGACATATCGGGAAGCATTGGAACTGGCGATTCTTGCGTGGTATTCAGTGTGTTCTCTTGGCAACGCACGGTGTTGTCAGCCCGAATCCAGCGTTTTTCGAGGCGGCGTTCGGCCGGACATACGATGAGTTCCGTGAGATTCTCGCGATGCCCGATCTGTACATTATTTACAGAAACCGGTATAGGGAGCAGGCGGACGAATGGAGACGAGCGTACCGTCAGCTATCCGACGAGGAGCGGAACGACTTCTTGGTGCTCTTGGAGCGATTGAACGGCCGAGACCTGAAGACCAAACGGCAAATGATGCTAGCCGCTGGTTCCAAGTATAGAGACTTGCTGTGGCATTACTACCCAGAGGTGTTTGACCCTACCATTGTTCAGGAAACCCTGAATGTGTAGGACCTTGCGTGTCGCGGTAGTGTCAGATAGTACACAAACAGATCTCTTGTATCGCCATCGAGGCGGTTGGTCTGAATTGTCGACCCGTACCTGTCGGGCTGGGCATGAGGCGAGAGTCCAGGAGAACCATGGGGCAGGGTGATGATCCGTGCCAATCCCGGTGCCATACGTGCAGACAACAGCGTATGTAGATGTACGATGGCGGAATGCCACAGTGGCTCAAATACCGTTCCGAAGCCGTCTGCGGGCATCGACGTACATGGGCGAACAAGTCCAAAGTGTAGTTCGCATCTATGTTGTCATGGATAATTTCTCGCCACATATAAGACAGGATGTTAAAAAATACGCAGCTAAGAGCCGTATGGAATTGGTATATATCGCAACCAACGCATCTTGGATGAATCGTATTGAGGCTC
>DULU01000149.1 GCA_012840225.1 Bacillota bacterium | reverse complement strand
GCCATCGGCGGCGCCGGCACCGATGTGGCCATGGAAACCGCCGATGTGGTGCTGATGAGCGCCGATATCGGCAAGCTCCCCTATGCGGTGGGACTGAGCCGGGCTACCGTGAAAAACATCAGGCAGAATATCGCCTTTGCTCTGCTGGTGGTGGCGGTGTTGCTGGTAGGGGTGCTGGTGAAGACGGTGAATATGTCCCTGGGCATGCTGGTGCACGAAGGCTCGGTGCTCCTGGTGATTCTGAACGCCATGCGCCTTTTGGGATATGGCAAAACCGGGCGCTGGAAACCAACCTTTGCAGAGAGGAGGGCAACACCTCATGCAATGCGGGCATAGCTGCGGGCACGGCTGCAGACATGACCGGGAGCACGGCTGCGGCGAACACTCTGAACATCACGTCCTCTGCCTGGAGAGGGTGCCGATCTTTGCCGGCTTGAGCAGAGAGGAAAAGTTGGAGGTCGCCCAGATATCCTCCTCCCGGAGTTACGACAAGGGAGAGATGGTTTACCAGGCAGGCGATGCGGGAGGCACTCTCTTCGTGCTCTATACCGGCAAAGTAAAGCTCTTCCGCCTGGATGCCGACGGCAGGGAGCAGGTCCTGAGGGTGATTGGACCGGGAGAGTTTATGGGCGAACTTTCCCTGTTCAGCTCCCTGCCGCTCACCGACAACGCGCTGGCGCTGGAAGACTCCATCATGTGCGTGCTCCAGGGGGAAAGGCTCAAAGAGCTGATGAGCAAATACCCCTCCATCGCCTTCAAGGTCATGGATGAACTCTCCAGACGCCTGGAAGCAGCGGAGCGGCGCATCGAAGCCATAAGTTTGCACACGGTTACCCGGAGAGTGGCCGGCGCCCTCCTGGAACTCTCCGCAGGAAAAAACGAGATCATCCTCCCCATGAGCAAGAGAGACCTGGCCTCCCAACTGGGCATGAGCCAGGAAACTCTCAGTCGCAAGTTAACCGAACTGGAAAATGAGGGGCTGATCGGTCTCAGAGGACAGCGGCGGATCCTCATCAAACGCCGCCCGGAGCTGGAGAATCTCAGCCGGAACCAGGAATTTTAGGCCAGGGCACGTTCTGCGGTCACTCCCCACCTAGTGATTCCCCTGCTCCAATCCAGCCAGAAGCTCCCTGGGCGAGACGGCCGCACCCCGCCGGAAAGACTCATACATCGCCTTGAGCACCGCCAGGGAGCGCAGACCTTCCTCCCCATCCACCGGCATCGGATCGCCGAAGCGGATGTGCCGGGCAAACCGGACCGTGGCGCTGGTGGTGTCCACGGGAAAGTCCGGCGCGGAGTCCAACCACTTGCCGCCGAGGAACCATTTCTCATCGGCCTGCGGTGCTTCCGACCAGATCACCGCCCCTTCCGTCCCATGCAGTTCGTGCCGGGCATACCAGCCGCCCGGTGGCCAGCAGGTGGTAGCCCGGACGAAGCCCACTTTATTGTCGTGGTAATACCACACACCCATGCCGAGATCTTCGGCTTCGATATCATGGTTTTGCGTCCAGATCCGCCCTTCCACCTTCTCCGGCATACCCAAAAAGGAATATAACAGATCTATCTCATGAATGGCCTGATTGGACATGGCGCCGCCTCCATCAAGAGCCCAGGTGCCGCGCCAGCCGCCGTTGTGGGCAAAATACTCAGGTGTACGCAGGGTGCGCAGCGAGCTGTCCCCGACCAAGATCCGCCCCAGGTATCCTTGTTTGATGGCATAGGCGATGCGCTGCGCCGTGGCCGAGGTATGCCTTTTGTCGAAATCGACGGCCAGGCTGCGTCGGTTTTTGCGGGCCGCCAGCAATTCCCGATATGCCGCCTCCAGGCTCGCCTCCATGGGCTTGGTGGAGAGCACGTGCTTCCCGGCTTCCAGTGCATCGATAGCCACCTTGGCGTGGCGGCCTGTTTCCGTCACCACATAAATGACTTCGACCTCCGGATCATCCAAAAAACGGCGATAGTCGGTGCTCCACGGCACTCCATACTTCTCGCCGGCAGCACGAGCCTTTTCCTCCAGGAGATCACAGACGCCCAAAAGGCGTACTATCTCACCCTGCTCCGCCTCATTCATCAGCTGGCGGGCCCGGTTGTTGCCCATGCCTAGCCCAACCACTGCGAAACCTACAGGCTTCACTTGCTCTCGTCTTTCCAACCCAACTACCTCCAATTTAGGGTTTTTGCTCCTCAATTTACTGCCGGGAAATTATTCGGCATCGCTCCTGCATAACCTTGCCGGTTTCTTTACCGCTGTCTTCGTTCTTTTGATATTAATTGCAGGAACAGCTATCCGAAGGTGGTATTATGTAAATGAAATATAACTACCTATAATTTGTGTATGGTTAATAAGGGGGATTGATTGGAATGGCAATGTTCAAGTTAAATTTTGAACAGCTCGTCTATAGGTTCATCTTCGTCTTGCCCCTTTTTATCCTCTGCCGACTGTTAATTATTGCTCCGGGACCGGCCTGGGGAATGGAGGCCACAGCCACCACAGCTCCTGCCGTCGCCAATGACACCACCACCTGGCGCTCCGCCCTTTATCCGGTGGATTGGACACCTGAGTTCACGGATCCGGAAGGACGGTTCCTGCACGATTTTTCTTATGCCGGTTATCATGCGGGGGAAAAGCCTCTGCCTGAGAGCATACCCGGGCCCCGGATCGATGTGACGCAAGCTCCATATAATGCGGATAACACCGGAGGGCAAAGCGCCTCCCAAGCCATTCAGCGGGCTATCAACGATGTGGGGAGGGCAGGCGGCGGCACCGTCTACCTGCCGCCGGGTACCTATCGCTTGACCTTCCCCCAGACCTTCCGCTCGGAAGCTTTGCTGATCGCTTACAGCAATGTGGTGCTGCAAGGCGCCGGCAGCGACAAGACCTTCCTCTTCCTGGACGAGACGGTCACCCGCGGCAAAGCCATGATCAGGGTGACACCTGCCCTGACTGGCGTTAACTGGTCGGATATCGACGGCCGGGGACAGAAGTTGAGGGCAGATGTGGCGGGAAGAGAAACGGTGATTCCCCTGGAAGGCACGCCGAACTTCGCTGTGGGTGAGTGGGTGGTGGTGCAGTATGACCCCACTCCCGAATGGATAGCCGAGCACAACATGAGCGACGGTTGGGATGCCTCCATCGGCGGCCCCGCTTTTTACCGCCGGATCGTGGCGGTGGACAAGACACTCAACACCATCACCATCGACACCCCTCTGCGCTATCCGGTGAAAGTGCGGGACAACGGCCGGGTGCACCGGGTGAGCGCCCCTCTTGAAGAAGTGGGGCTGGCCGACTTCGCCATCGGCATGCGTGAACATCCAGCCACCAGCGGCTGGGGCAACAACGACCACGGTACCTATGGAACCGGGGCATACGACGTGCACAGCAGCAGCGCAGTGGTCTTCAACGGCGTGGTCAACAGCTGGGTGCGGGATATTGCCACCTATAAAGCCCCGGGCAACACCTATGCCCATATTCATTCCATCGGCTTCAATTTCTCCCGCAGCCGCTTTCTTACCATTCGCCGGGTAACCGTGGAAAATCCCCAGTATAGAGGTGGCGGAGGTAACGGTTATCCATTTGTCGTAGGCACCCAGGATAGCCTGTACGACAGCCTGCGCGCCGTCAACGGCAGGCACAACTTCACCATCAGCGGCATGCGGGCGAGCGGTAATGTTATCTACCGGAGTTATATCAGCAATCCCATTCGCTCCCTGGCGGCCGACTTCCATGCCAATCTCTCGATGGCCAACCTGATCGACAACCTGGTCATCGACAACGATCGCTTTGAGGCCGCCGACCGCAGCCATGCGGCCGGGGTGAGCGGCTTCCCGAAGCATGGCGTCACTACCACGCAAAGCGTCTTCTGGAATTGCGAAGGATTGTCCTATCCCTCCGATCTGCCGACCATCATCCGCTCCGATCAGTATGGCTGGGGATATGTCATCGGCACCCGCGGTCCGGCGTATAGGGTGGCTCTGGATGTGGGGCCGCGCACTGAGCCGCGGGACTACCTGGAAGGTGAAGGGTTAGGCGCCGGTCTGGAACCGCAATCGCTTTACTATGATCAGCTGGAGCGCCGGCTCAAGCGGGAGGGCAAGCAGGATATCTGGGAAGTGGTCAGCCGGGACCTCACGCCGCCGCCGATCACCCAGTGGGAACAAAAAACCGAGGTAGGATTGAGAAAAAGCCAAGTGTCTGAGCCCGACTTGCCGCTGATACATCAACAGGACTTTGAGAGCGCCCCAGTCGGCGGATTGCCTGACGGCTGGGTACACTTGGCTACAGCCAACTCACCCAATCTGCCCAATGTAGTGAAAGCCCCGGCGGAGTTGGGGGCGGCCGGAGGACAGGTGTTCTTCTTGGAACGTACAGCCAATACCTCTAATGTGACCGGTCAGGCGGTGTTCAGCTTCCCGGCGGTGCAGGAAAGGTTGGTCCTCACCTTCGACATGTTCACCACCACCGAGCGTCGCAACCTGCGCATCACCCTGGGAGGCTCAGCCCTCACGCCCAATGACATCCACGGCACCATCGCCAATGCCGGCATCTTCATCGCCATGAACGGCGGCCGCGTCCTGGGGCTGCTTGACGCCGGAGCCAACACTTGGGCTTTCGGCGGCTCATATAGCGCCGGGCGCTGGCACACGGTCACGGTAGATATCAACATCAAAGAGCAGACCTTCAATGTCTATGTCGACGATGCCGTCATGCCCGGCAATCCGGAACCCATCCCGTTCTACAAAGGATATGCGGATCTGAATACGCTGGCCTTCTGCTATCAGAGCATTTCTTCTCATAACAACACCGCACCGGTATATGTGGACAACGTGAAGGTGTGGGGCAAGTAATGTGAGGTTAAACAACAGATGGGTTATTCACCGGCGGATGCTTCCATCCGCCGGAAAAAACAAAAAGCAAAGGAGGATTAGCTAATGAGAAAAGGTTGTTTTCAGAGAAGCACAATGAACAGGGCTGGTCGGAGAGGTATGGTAAAGGTAACGGCAATGGTCCTATGTTTGCTGGCAGCTGTGGCTTTTGTGGGCGCGGCGGCACCGGTCACGATACATATGATCGAGTTTGCCAGACTTGACGAAGCGGAATGGCAGCGGGCGGTAATCGAACGGTTCCATGCCGCACAGGACAGGATCCGTGTCGAGTTGGTCAGTCTGGCAGGATCAAGCCTCAACACCAAACCGCTGGTCATGATCGCCGCCGGTGCACCGCTTGATATATGCTATCACGACCCATATCGCATCATCGAATGGACCCATCAGGATCTCGTCATGGATCTCACGCCATATATGCAGAGAGATCGCCAGGTGGTCGAAGCCCTATTTCCCGTCCTCCTGGATCAATACATTGTCGGCGGCGGCAAATACGCTATGCCGATAGACCTGCAGGTTCAGGCCTTCTTCTACCGGGAAGACTTCTTTAGCGAAGCGGGACTGCCTTACCCCAAAGAAGGCATGACCTGGGATGATATCGCCAGGATTGCTCCCCGCCTGGTGGTGCAGAACGAGCAGGGAACCATCTCCCGCTATGCCATCCGCTTTCCCCAGTTCTGGCATTGGTGGTCGATCCTCTGGCATCACGGGGCCCAATTCTTTGATGATGAAACCAACCCGACCCGCTTTATGGGCGACAGTCCCCAGATGCGACAGGGATTGGAGTATTTGCGCAGCATGATCCATGACAAGCGGGTCATGTCGCCGCGCACCATGTCGGGCAACACCGCCAACAATTTGGTGATCAACGGCACGGTAGCCATGGCCATTGGCAACTCCCTCTATATGCAGGAGATGGTGGGCCTCGGTCGTGAAAGGCCGTGGAATGTGACCCGCCTGCCTTATGGGCCGGCCGGCAACAACATGGCCTGGTTCAACTCTCTGGGTTGGTTTATATTCAATACCACGCCTCATCCGGATGAAGCCTGGGAAGTGATCAAGTACTTCTGCTCCGAGGAAAGCATGCGCCTCTCGGTGGAGATGCGCGGCACCCTCGTGCCTCACAGGCATGTGGCGCAGACGGTCTGGATGTACCAGTGGGAGTATCCCAAAGACCGGCAGGTCTTCCTGGAGGCCATCGGCACGGCCCGTACCCTGCCGGCCGTATTCGGCGAAGGCATTGATGCCATCGTGAACGGCGTAAATGCCGTGGCCGACGGGGCAAAGACCATCCCGCAAGTGATCGAAGAGTGGCAGGTCATCCTCAACGCCTGGCTCAGGGACAAGAAATAAATTAAATGTCCGGCGGGAAGTGTTATATGTGCCGGGCGGCTGGAGTGTATTGCCTACCGGCAGCAGAGAGGAAGCGGGAGGCACATCACCTCCCGCTTCTCATTATATTGATTGCCCTTGCAACCCGGAGCGCAGCGTCCGCCAGAAGGCGCTGAAAGTGCCGGCAAAGCATACGGCATATAGCAGGAGATAGACCAAAGCCACAAGCCAGCCATAGTGCAGCACGGTGTGCCTGACAAGCGTACCCAAAGCCTGCATGGCAAAGGTGGCATGCATCATGCCGACCAAAAAGGGCAGGAAGAAAAGGACGGCGGCTTGACTCAAAGCCTGGGCCCTCAGCACTTCATGGCCGGCACCCAGCTGTTCCAGGCGAGAGGCATATCTCCGCTCTTCTTCCAACTCCGTAAAGAGGCGGGAATACAGAATGCTGAAGCAGGCGGCAAAGAAGACGAGCGATACGAAGAAGGCGATGAAGAGAGCTATCCCCATGCTGCCGATGGATTCGTAGTAATAGACGGCGGCAGAGGTGATGTGCTGCTGCCGGGAAGGCTCTGCGGCATTCTGTTGGCGCAGCGCCGTCACAGCCTGATACAGGCGACGATTTATCCATTCTCCGTCCCAAAAGGTGATGTGGAGTACGTCCTGACTTTCCTGCCGGGCCAGTTGGCGGGCATACACGCTGTCGGCCAGGGCTAAGCCGTATATGGCTGGAGCCAAAAGCTGCGAGGTGTTTAGCAACCGGCCCCGGCGATCATAATGTATCGTCAGGTCAAGGGTTTCTCCCGCAAGGAGCAGTTGGTCGGCGAAGCGATCCGGCTCCGGCTGATCCGCCACCTGCCGGTTCTGCATCTGTAAGTAAGCCGGAGGAGTGATGAGAATGGCTTCATCAGGATCCGGCGGCGGGAGCGCTGCGCTGCGCCGCTGCGAGGCATAGAAACTATAGGGAATCACATAGACCCAGTCCTGCTTCTCCTTCAGCTGCGCCTGGAAAACGCTCACCTCCGTCATGGCATAATCAGTCAGCTGATGCTGCGCCATCACTTCCTCCACCTCCCTTATCGCTGCCTCAGGCTCCTTCTCTCCCCGCTGAATCAGCTGCAAGGCATGGGGATGATAGATGCCGGTATCGCCGCCCACCACCATATATAAACTGAAGACAGTGCCGATGGCAGTCAATATCACCGCCATCAGGATGGAGACGGCCGCCAGCACCTGGTAGTTTTCCTGCATCTTATAGATGAGCCGGTTCACGGTGACAAACGGTTTGGGCTGGTAGAAGAAGCGGCGCCGGCGATGCAGCCAGGATAATATGGCGATGTTGCCTTCCCGCATGAGGAAAACGGTGCCCAGCGAAACCAGGAGCGTGACCGGCCCTACGCCCAGCACGACGGCGAGCGGCTCAGGAGAACAGGCCCATATATAGCCGGCCAAAAGGAGGGCGAGGCCGAGGAGAGCCCGCAGCCAGGAAAAGGTGGGCCGCGCTTTGGGCCGGCGCTTGGCCCGCAGCATATCGATCACGCTGTGTCCCACAATTTCCCGCAGGGAGGCCAGGGAGACCAGCACAAACAGACCGCCGAATACCTCAATGGTCCGCAGCCACACCGGCCAGCCGGCATAGAAGCGTAGGGGAGTGCTCAACTGCAAGACTGCCGAGATGGAAAGCAGGAAGAGGTGCAGGAAAAGGAGGCCGCCTGCCATGCCTAGCCCCAAGGCCATCGCGCCGATGGCCAGACTTTCCACCAGGATGATGATGGTCAGCTGTCCTTTGGACACGCCGAGCAGGCTTAAAAGGCCGAACTCCTTCATACGCTGGTGGATGAAAGCCGAGTTTGAATATAAAAGGAAGAGGAAAGTAAAGATGACGATGACAATGGCCGCCGCCTTCATCCCCCGCACCGCATTTTCGGCGAAACGATAGCCACCTTGCAGATCGGGATGGAGGATCAGGGTGGTATAGAGAAAATAGATCATCACCGCAAAAGTGGCGCTGACCAGGTAAGCCAGGTAACGGCGTTGGTTTTGCCGGATGTTTCTAAGGGCGATCTGCCAGAGTGTCATGGTGGCCACCTCCCATCTGCGACAACACGTCCAGGATCTGCTGGAAGAAGCGCTGCCGGCTGTCGCCGCGCCTGATTTCGTTATACAAGCGGCCGTCTTTTATAAAATAGGTGATCCGGCAATAGCTGGCGGCAAAAGGATCGTGAGTGACCATGACGATGGTGACACCGGCTTCGGCGTTGATCCGCCCAAACGTCTCCATCAGGCGTTGAGCCGAGCGGGAGTCGAGATTACCGGTCGGCTCATCGGCCAGCACCAGCGCCGGCCGGTGGATGATAGCCCTGGCTACGGCAACCCGCTGCTGTTGCCCGCCCGACACTTCATATGGGTATTTGGTCAGGATATCCTCTATGCCCAATGAGGTGGCCACTTCCTCCAGCCGCCGGTCGATCTGCTCCGGATCGATGCGGTCCAGCACCAGCGGCAGGATGATATTCTCCCGGATGTTTAAGCTGTCGAGCAGGTTATAGTCCTGGAAGACGAAACCCAGGCGCCGGCGGCGAAAGAGAGCCAAATCCCGGCCGATGAGCTTCGTGGTCTCGACACCTTCCACCAGCACCGTACCGGCGGTGGGCCGGTCGATGGTAGCCAAGAGATTGAGCAGGGTGGTTTTTCCGCTCCCGGAAGGGCCCATGATGCCGACAAAGCAGCCCTCTTCTACATCGAGAGAGAGATTGTCGAGGGCCCGTGTGGTCACTTTGTGGTTGCCGCCATACACTTTGGTGAGCCCTCTGGCCTGTAAAATGAGCACGGTCTGTTGCCTCCTTATATATCACTTCTAATCTACAACTGTCTCTCTTGCGGTAGCTTTCCGGGCACCAGTTTACCGTGCGCTTCTGCCGGCTGCCATCGATTTTCCTTACAGGTGGGCCGGCGCAGCTTACAATTTTGTCACCCTGTTGTCACCTTGGTTGTTACTTGGTGGTCACCTTCAGGCCGCTGAAGATGGTAGGCGCCGCCGGAAAGTGAAGGTGCACCTTGGTGCCCCGGCCGGGGGCGGATTCGAGATGAAGGCGATGGCCGAGCTGCCGGGCGGCCCGTTGAGCGAGGTAGAGGCCCATGCCGGTGGACCCGGGATAAGAGCGGCCGTGGATGCCGGTATAAAACGGGGAGAAAACCCGGCCCAGATCTTCGGCCTCTATGCCGATGCCGTTGTCGGCAATGGTCAAGATGACCTCCCCCGACTGATCCCGCCGGCAGGAGAAGGTGACGAGGCCGGGAGGTTCCTCCTCTTTGGTGCTGCTATATTTGACGGCGTTGTGCAGCACCTGCTCCAATATGAAACGCAGCCATTTGCGGTCGCTCACCACTGAACACCAGGTATCATCGCCGGTGGGGTCCTCGCCGGTGGGGTCCTCGCCGGTGGGGTCCTCGCCGGCAGGTGCGCCGGGCTTCACACTGTCGGGCGCGCCGGGTTCCTCCCCACCGTCCGTGGTGATCCTCGGATACACATGGTGGGTGATAAAAAGCCTGCGGCTGTCGTTTATTAATTGTCTGACCAGCTCCAGGAGGTCGATCTGTT
>DULU01000069.1 GCA_012840225.1 Bacillota bacterium | reverse complement strand
GAGCGCCGCCCACCGCGGCGCAAACCGGCTAACGCTCCGGCTCCGCCCGCCCCGAGCATGCAGGATTTCATAGAGCGCCTGCTCAAAGCCAAGGGGGCCGAAAGGAAAGCTTTGGCCATTGAGATGGGCAAACACGGGCGGGAGGCCGTCTCGGCGGTAGATCGCCTGTTGACCTCCCGCAACCGGGATCTGAGACTGGCCGCTGCCATGGTGTTGAGTTATGCCGGGCATCACGATGCGGTGAGCGGCTTGGCGCTGGCTTTGAAAGACCCGGATCCGCTGGTGCGCCTGCAGGCCGCCTCCGGTTTGGGGGCCTTTCGCCGGCCGGCCGCCAGGCAGGCTTTATGGCTGTCATTCCCCGACAAAAACCGAGCCGTCTCGCTGGCCATTTTGCGCTCCCTGGAAAAGCTCATGACCGACGAGATGGCTGCCGCTTTGCGGGTTATGGACACGAGCCGCCTCTCGCCGCCGGTGGCGGCGGAGATCCAGGCCATCCTGAACCGCTATCGCCCGGCGACCAAAACCCTCCCGACCGTCGCCTCGCCGCTTTCCACCTCACCCTGGCTCTCCATGCTCCCCGGAGAATATTGTGCAGGTATGGTCGTGCCCGGCATGGAAGATATCGCCGTCAGGCTTTTGTCCTGGCAGGTACCGCAAGCGGAAATAGAAAGCGTCTCTGAAGGCGAGGTGCGCTTCCGGCTGGCGGCCAAGTCCATGCCCGCCCTCATCAGATCCCGCATTTTCCTTTCCATTTGGGTGCTTTTTCCCCGGGACGGCGCCCAGGACCCTGCGGAAAATGAAGCTGTCGTCAATGCCGTATATGCCTATGCTCACGCCAAGGGGCTCCGCTCCCTGCTCATCTGGGGTCAGGCCAATCCCGTCCTGCAGCGCCGCCTGGAGAAGAAGCTGGAACTCTATAAAGCCAAGCCGCCGGGAAATCCCCGCACCTTGCGGCTCAGAATGGCAAAAGACTGGATATGGGTTGAGCATATTGCCGAATCCGACTTTCCCACCCTGCGCCATATCCCGGCCCTCACCAGGGCTTTGGGCGCCGGTTTGGCTGCGGTGGCCACCAGGGGCAACGAAGATGTCTTCCTCAATCCCTTCTGCGGCGACGGCAGCCTGATAGTCGAGAGAGGACTGCTGGGACCGGCCGGACGCTTGATCGGCTTGGACCGGGAGGAAGAAAAATTGGCCCAAGCCGGGCGCCACTGGCACATCATCTCTCCCATCACCAGTTGCCTTCATGAGGCCGCCTCCTTCTCTCCCTGGCAGGGTACCGAAATTCCCTTGCCTGCCGCCGCCGCCGATGCAATAGCCTTTTTTGCCGGCAGCCGGGAGTTGGCCGCTTTGAACCTTAATATATATAAGGAATTTATTCGGGTGCTCAAGCCGGGCGGGATCATCGCCGTCCTCACTCCCGATCCGGAGAAAATCAGGGAGTTGACCGCCGCTGCCGGCTTGAAGCTCTACCAGGAAAAAGAGATAGGGAAAAACAATCTGAGCACCCTCATGGTGGCTTCCACCTGAAAATCGGTGCAGGTGAAGTTCTTGGCAGGTGGAAATAAATAGCATAATCCACCAGTGCGAGACCCAGGATCCTCATTGTGGGGGCAGGGCTTGTCTCCCGGGGCGAAGGGAGGATACTGGCTGCCGCTGATCAGGAGTTGATCTGCTATGAAAAAATTGGTTACTGCCACCTTTACCGTATTGTTCCTGGTTTGCGCCGCTTTTGCCGCATCGGCGGCTTATTATGGTTCCGATGTACGCTATTCGGGTTTATCGGTTATGATGCTGCCGCTGGATACGGCGGATATCAGCGCCAAAGCCGGCCTGGATATGGGCAAAAGCCTCTTGTTGTTCGGTGGGGAGAGCATGAGCGGCGAACGCTACGGCTGGATCATGGGTGGTTATGCCGCCACCGGCAGCCGCCGCTCTCCCGGGGGAATGCCGAACGCCGAGTTGACGCTGTCCATGGGCGGGATGATCCTGGAGAAGATCATGCACCACCAAAGCACCATGACCTTTATCATCGGGGCCATGGCAGGTGCCGGTCAAGCCCGCCTGGAGCTGGTCACCGGCCCCATGGAAAAATGGGACGACATCGCCAAAAACCCCACCAGCAACAATGTCTCCTCCGTCTTCTGGTTCGTGGAGCCCTATGCCTGCCTGCGCATTCAGGTGGCTGATTTTGTCGCCGCAGAGACCAAAATCGGCTACAGCATGTCGATGAGCGACGGCATCTGGAAACATGGCAACCGTGCCGTGGAAGGGACCACCAGGTTGGGCATCGGCGGCCCCAGCATCACTTTCGGCGTCAAAGCCGGCATATTTTAAGGCTGGCGTACATTAGAGCCGGCATATAACTTATTGGCGGAAGGAGCATGAGGCATGTATAGGAGGCGCATCTTTGCTTGGGCAGTGTTGCTCCCGGTCATCGCCCTGTTTGCCGTCTCCCACCCTTCCCCGGCGCGGGAAGTCACTTCCGTTCAGCTGTTCAGCGATATCGTCGTTCCGAAAGGATCCGTCCACACCGGTGATGCCGTCAGCATCTTGGGCAATGTGATCGTTGACGGCGAAGTGCGGGGCGATGCCGTCACCGTGGGCGGCGACATTACCGTCAACGGGCGGGTGGAAGGCGAAGTGACGGTCGTGGGCGGCCGGGTGCACATTGGTCCGGAGGGCTCCATCTCCGGGGACACCACCGTCGTCGGCGGCGGGATCACTGGAAACAGAGAAGGCATCAAAGGCTCCGTCAGCGATGTCGGCATCAACTCGGCGGTAGTCAAATGGAGGTTTCCCTTTTTCCTCAGATGGTGGCCGCTTTGGCCCCTACGGCAACTTTTCCTCATGATCGGCTTGTTTGCCATCGCCTTGCTGGTGATCATCCTCTTTCCCCAGGCGGTGGGCAACGTGCGGAGAAGGCTTGAGGAAAGCCCGGGTCGCTCTTTTCTCCTCGGTATTTTGGTCTGGTTCCTCTTGATTCCGGGAAGCATACTCCTGGCGCTCACTATAATTGGCATACCGCTATTACCGCTTTTCTGGCTGGCCTACCTGGCGGCGAAGATCATCGGCTATGCCGCATTGGCAGTTCTGCTCGGGCAGAGAATCGCTCAGTTCGCCAATGCAGGCGAACTCAACATCATCGCACAAACAGCCATCGGCGTCGCCGCCTTGGGACTGGTCGGATTCATCCCCATACTGAACGGCCTGGTGAGCCTCTTGGCCGCCATCTTCACCATCGGCGCGGTAGCCGACACCAAATTCGGCACCAACCGTCCTTGGCTGCCGTCGAGACCCAGGGATTAAGTAGCCGGCTCCTGGGTTTTCTCTTTTTTCGCCTGCCGCTCTTGCTGCCGGCGGTAGTGCAGGCGAAAGGCTAGCGACATCAAACTGTCGCTGAGATGGAGGTGTTCCACCAACACATGACCGGGCAGCCGCAGCTGCACCGGGGCAAAGCTCCAAATGGCCTTGATGCCGTTTTCCACCATAGTCTCGGCCACTTCCTGAGCCACGGTTTCCGGCACGGTGAGCACACCGATATCAACGCGATAGCTGCGCAGGTAATTAGGTAGTTCATCCACATGCTGTACTTCCATCACGCCGACGCGGCTCCCGATGGTAGCCGGATCGTTGTCGAAGATGGCCACAAAATGATAGCCCAAGCGCCTGAAGCCATCGTAATTCACCAGGGCTTTGCCCAGATTGCCTGCGCCCACCAATATCAGTTTGCATCTCTGATCCAGCCCAAGAACTTGGCTCAACTTCTCGTACAGATCATCGACGCGAAAGCCATACCCTTGCTGACCAAAACCGCCGATATAACTCAAATCCTGCTTCAGCTGCGATGAGGTAACCCCGATGAGGGCGCCCAGTTCAGCTGAGGAAATGCGCTCCACCCCCATCTCGGATAGTTCCCGCAAGTGGCGGAGATAAACCGGCAGTCTTTGCGCCACCCGCAGCGGCATTCCTTGCTCGTCCGTCGACTGCGGATTTGGCACTACATTATCACTTATCAGCTTTTTCCCTTTCCTTGGCAATAGTATCACTCCCGTTTTTTGTCATGGTATATACTCACGCTTTTGGTGTGCACAGACAACATGATAGCATTTTATTGTTTGACTGGCAAAGCCCCTGTTAATAGGCAAAATTATTTCCGCCCGGCGCTGCTACCTCCTTTTTTACGGGCTGGCGCCACAAGGATTTGCCCGGAAGATCCAGAAAGACTCCAGAAGACGATAACAAACAGAAGCGAAAGAGAGTGCCTGATGATGCATCTGAAATTCTGCGGAGCGGCACGCACGGTAACCGGATCTTCCTTTTTGGTGACGGCCCATGGCCATCAGCTCCTGGTGGACTGTGGCCTGTTTCAGGGCAGCAAAGCGGTCCAGGAGCGCAACTACGGCGATTTTCCCTACAATCCGGCCGACATCGACGCCGTGTTTCTCACTCATACCCATATCGACCATATCGGCCTCCTGCCGAAACTGGTAAAACAAGGTTATCGCGGCCCGATATTCGCCACGGAGCCGACATTGGACCTGGCCAGGGTCATGTTGGCCGACAGCGCCTATATCCAGCAATCGGAAGTGGAACGGAAAAACCGTAAGCTCGCCAGGCAGGGGCTGCCGCTTCTCGAACCTATATATACAGTGGAAGATGTGAGGCGCACGGAAAAGCAATTCGAAGTGCTGGAATTCGACCAGCCTTTCACCAGCCTTCCCGGAGTGCGGGTGGTTTTCAGGCCTTCCGGGCATATTCTCGGCTCGGCGCTCGTCACCATCACCAGCAAAATCGAACCCGGCGAGGACCGGAACGTGTCGCTGATCTTCACCGGCGATCTGGGCGCCACCAACCGGCCCATTGTTCCCGATCCGGAACCGCCCGGCTCGTCGGATTATGTGGTGATGGAATCCACCTACGGCGACAGGGACAGGGAAGAGGAATCCGGCCAGTTCCTGCGCCTGGCGGAGATTATCACCGAGACCTTCGCCCGCGGCGGCAACGTCATCATCCCGGCCTTCGCTGTGGAGAGAACCCAGGACTTGCTCTATGGACTCAACAAACTGATCCATCACGGCAAGCTGAAAGCGGAATATGTCTATCTGGACAGTCCGCTGGCCATTGAAGTGACGGAGATCTTTGCCAACCATGTCGATCACTTCGATGAAGAGGCCCAGCATTTCCGGGAACTGGCCGGCGATTCCCCCTTATACCTTCCCAATCTGAAAATGTCCCGCACCGTCGAGGAATCGATGGCCCTAAACAAGATCAGAAGCCACGCCGTCATCATCTCGGCCAGCGGCATGTGCGAAGCGGGGCGCATCAAGCATCACCTGAAACACAACCTGTGGCGGCCGGAATGCTCCGTGGTGTTCGTCGGTTATCAGGCGGTCGGCACCCTGGGGCGCCGCATCCTGGACGGGGAGAAAGTGGTGCGCATTCACGGGGAAGAAGTGCGGGTGCGCGCCCAGATTCACCAGCTGACCGGCTTTTCATCTCACGCCGATCAGGAGGAGCTGATCAATTGGGTATCGGCCTTCCGCAAGCCTCCGGAGGAAGTGTTCCTCGTGCACGGAGAGGAGCCGGCCATGGCCAAGCTGCAGCAGCTCTTGCAGGAGAAGCTGCACCTGCGGGTGACCATCCCGTCTCATCTGGAAGAATATGAGTTGCGGGAGGTACCAGGCAAAGTCAAAGAAGGCATGGTCATCGGAGCGGCCGATACCCTCTCGCCGAGCCTCTGGGCCACTTCGCGCCGGCTGACCAATGCCCTGAAAGCTTTGGAGCGCGCCGAGGTGTCGCCTGAGGAGATGGCGCGCTTGCTCGACGGTATAGACGCCTTGCGCCGCCACATCGAGCAGGTGGTTACAAAGCAGGAGAAAGGAGTCGCCTAAAGCCGGCCGGGGTCCCGGCGGCGTTCGGTCCGCTATTTCGGCGTCGTCTGTTCCGTTTCCCGGCCGCCTGGTTAAACTAATTCGACCGGCAATCACATGCCGGTCGATTTGCTCTGCTCATACTGCTGCCGGCTGATCTTCGGCACCGGCGCTTTTTTCGTTTCCCGCTGCGCTGCACTTTTATCCACGAAGGTTTTACAGCAGGTAGCCATGCAAGAGGAAGCTGAGATAGAACCGATTTCTTCCGCCACTTCCATCATGTTGGTGGCATCCAGGCTGTCCGGATAGCGGGCACCGACCTCATCCGACGTGACCAGGATTTCTTTGGCCAGGCAGACATTGCCCTTGTCCCAATAGTAGCAGTTCGACACCGTGCAATGGATATGTTGCACACTTACACCTCCCGAGCCGGGTGATTAATTGCTGGAACAGCCTTTATCTTGGCCATCGCTGCCATCTTTTATGCCCCGGCTGTATGCCCGGACGCCGAGAGGTGCGGGCGGCACCGTTATATAGAACAAAGCATGGTAAGCACAAAAACGGAGGGATGGCCTCCGCTTTTGCTCGCTTCCATAGCCGGCCGCCGGCTACTTGCGGTAAAAGTTGGCATTCTTTTCAATAAATGATTGCCATTCCTCAGGAACTTCGTCTTCGTGATAAATCGCTTCCACCGGACACTCCGCCTGGCAGGCGCCGCACTCTATGCACTCATCAGGATTGATGTAGAGCTGTTCCGCATCATCGAAACCATCTTCATCCTTGGTCGGATGAATGCACTCCACGGGACAAACCTCGGTGCACGCCGTATCCTTGACGCCGATGCAAGGCTGGCAGATTACCATTGCCACTTGGCAGACCTCCTCTCTTTCACCCGCTTTTCAGCATAACCTCATGTACCGAAAAAGGCAAGTCCCTGTACAAAATCAGAAGCGAGAGGTCGCCTTACCGCCGGGGGACAACTCACAACCGCCTTACCGGTTCCATAACATAAGGTGGTATGGAAAACCGGGAGGGAACGATGCCATGAAAGGTAAGGAGCGGCGCCTGTACCCTGGCGGCAACACATCTGTGGGATTTTTTTCCTATTACGATTACATCACCTCTCCGCAAGCAGCCAGAGTTGTTATACTAAAAGGTGGCCCCGGGGTCGGCAAATCTACCATAATGAAATGGATAGGGCGGGCGATGCAGGAGCGCGGCTTTGATGTGGAGTACCTGCACTGCTCTTCCGACAGCGCTTCCCTGGACGGCATCCGGGTGCTGGATCCGGAAATCGCGCTCATCGACGGCACGGCGCCGCACATCATCGATCCGAAACATCCAGGCGTCATAGATGAAATCGTGCACCTGGGCGATTTTTG
The DNA here is from genome assembly GCA_012840225.1 of Bacillota bacterium. GTDB lineage: Bacteria > Bacillota > Limnochordia > DTU080 > DTU080 > DULU01. The sequence continues at coordinate 16,430 of DULU01000069.1, read as the reverse complement.
GGATGAAGCAGCCATGCGCCCGGAAAAAGAAGCCGTGCTGATGATCAACCAGGAGATCAGCCGGGCCTATAAGCGGGCCTATCGCTTCCTGGCGGCAGCCAAATGCTTATATGACGAGATAGAAGCGGTCAGTCAGGTCACCTTCAATCCGGGTACGGCCAATCAGATCTATCAGGCCGTCCTGGCAGACTTCCTCGGCAACCGGCGCGCCGGGATGAAACCGGGTCGGATCCGCCACCTCTTCGCCAGCGCCATCACGCCGACAGGTACAGAAAACCAACTCTCCAACCTGGTCGACTTCTTGCCGCATAAGATCATTATTAAAGGCGTTCCCGGATCCGGCAAATCCACCCTGGTGGAGAGACTGGTGAACGCCGCTTCCGAACGGGGCTTCTACTGCGAAGCCTTTCACTGCGCCTTTGATCCGTATAAATACGAACATGCCGTATTTCCCGACCTGGGAACGGCGCTCATCACCTCGCATCCCCCGCATACCTACATCAGTTCCGGCCACAGCCGGGTGGTGGATATGAACACCTGCCTGGACACCACCTACCTGGTAGATCAGGAACCCCGGCTGGGAGAGCTATATGGGCTCTATGATCAGCTCTTCAGCAAAGCTCTGTCCAGTCTGGCGGAAGCCAAATACTGGCATGACGAATTGGAAAAACATTACATCCCCCACATGGATTTCCACCGGATAAATGCCTACAGGGAGACTCTGCTGCAACGCCTTCTGCACTATGCCGAAGAGCACAGGAACGGAAACCGCTGAGCAAAACGGCCGGCTATGAAAAATTGTGGACAGACAATGGTGCATGGTGTAATGTAATAAGAAAAAAATCCAGGGCTATCTCGTCATTCACTCCTGGCCCGTCACTCTCGGCCGGGCAGCCTTGGCAAGCATAACAGATTATCCTCATTTAATGCAAAGCTCTTAATATTATCTTTGTGGTAGTAAATATTACATTAACATGGTAGAATTATACCCGCAGCCACAAAAACAAGGAGAGTAGAATATGGCGACCATGCTCCAGACCGTGCATAACCACGCTCCCAGCGAAGACAACCCCTTTCAAATTGCTCAACAGCAGATAAAAAAGGCCTGCTCAGCCTTGAAGCTTGAACCGGCAGTCTTCGAGATCCTGAAGGAACCTGCCCAGGTGCTGTCGGTCTCCATCCCGGTGAAAATGGACGACGGCAAGGTGAAAACCTTCACCGGCTTCCGCTCGCAGCACACTAACGTCTTAGGCCCATGCAAAGGCGGAATCCGCTTTCATCCCCGGGTAAACATGGAAGAGATCAAAGCGCTTTCCATGTGGATGACCATCAAATGCAGCGTGCTGGGATTGCCTTACGGTGGAGGCAAGGGAGGGGTGATCTGCAATCCCAAGGAGATGTCCCTGGGTGAGCTGGAGCGTCTGTGCCGGGGCTACATCAGGGCGGTCGCCTCTTTCATCGGTCCGGACAGAGATATCCCTGCCCCGGACGTTTATACCAACGCGCAGATGATGGCCTGGATGATGGATGAATATAGCAAAATACAGGGCTATAACGTCCCGGCGGTGATCACCGGCAAACCGATCGCCCTGGGCGGGTCGCTCGGGAGGGCGGAAGCCACGGCCACGGGCTGCGTTCACACCATCGTGGAAGCCGCAGGCCGCCTCGGTCTTGATCTCTCTGCGGCTACCGCTTCCATCCAGGGTTGGGGCAATGCCGGGAGCAACATTCATTACCTCCTGAGCCGGTTGGGAGTAAAAGTGGTGGCGGTCAGCGATTCCGGCGGCGCTGTTTACAATGCCGACGGTATCGACTACAACTCCCTATACATGTGCAAGCAAACCACAGGCAGCGTGGTGCATTTCCAGGGCGGCAAGAAGATTGATCCTGAAGAGGTGCTCACCCTGCCGGTGGATATCCTCATCCCCGCCGCTTTGGAAAACGTGATCACGGCCGCCAATGCCGGGCAGATCAAAGCCCGCCTTGTAGCGGAAGCCGCCAACGGTCCCACCACCTATGAAGCGGACGAAATCCTCCATGAAAAAGGTATTGTGGTGATCCCGGACATCCTGGCCAATGCCGGCGGGGTGACCGTCTCCTATTTTGAATGGGTACAGAATATGATGCATTATTACTGGCCTGCCGAAGAGGTAAACCAAAAACTGCAGGGGAAAATGATCCAGGCTTTCCGGGAGACCTACGACATGAGCCGCAAGCATCGGGTCAGCCTGCGCATGGGAGCTTACATGGTAGCGCTCGACCGCATTGCCGCGGCCATGCGCCTGCGCGGCTGGCTATAGGCAAGGCTCCGGGCGCCGTTGATCTAGCGCTCTTCTCCGGCCGAGGCCGCCACACGGCCCCGGCCATTTCTTTTGGCCCGGTACAAAGCCATATCGGCTATTTCCAGCAACTTCGTGAGCTGGCCGGTATCGTCGGGATATACCGCCACCCCAATGCTGATGCTGATCTCCAGCTCTTTCCCATTGGCCAGGATAAAGGGCTCCCGGCGGCGGAGAACGGAAAAGCAAAATCATCGGCAGCCGGCTCGGCAACAGGAAACAGACTGCCGGCTGCGTCGCTATGGCGCATATAGTCCGGAAACAACGAGATGCCTCCCTCGCCGCCTGATCGATCAATGCCTGATCATTGTCCGTGCCCGGGTAGCTCCATCAGTTGTCGTTATCGTTATCGTATGGAAACAGGATGTCGACGGTGGTGTCCAAGGCCCTGGCCAGCTTTTGGGCATGATAGATGCTGGGTACTTTGCGGTTGGTCTCTATGTAGTAGATGTAGCTTGGAGAGATGCCTGTGGCTTCATGAAGCTGCCTGATGGTGATGCCTTTCTGCCGCCGCACCGCCCTGACCATGTTCTCCCTTATCACCCGCATGTTCACCCTCCTATCCCCATTTTGATGATTGATTATCTCTATAGCGATAGTTCAATACGAACATACCATCGATTACCGGCAGTGTCAAGGTAGCTGGAGCATATCGGTCGTTAAATTTGACCCGGACCTATCACTTTAGAGATAGAGGTTAATAGCTCTCTATGGAGAATATTGGCTTCCGGAGGCTGCTCGATGGGTTTGGACGTTAAGCGCCTGCAAGAGTTGCGGCAGAACAGGGGCTTGAGCAAAAATAAACTGGCGCGCATGAGCGGAGTGTCTCAAGGATACCTGAGCGACCTGGAACGGGGCAAAAAGGAAGCTCCGTCCGCTCCTATCCTGGCCAGGGTGGCGGAAGCACTCGGCACATCCACCGACTATCTGCTCGGCTTGACCGAAAATCCTTATCCCATCCCCAAAAGGACGGAAGAGCAGCCGGCCGCATCCCTGCCCGGTTGGCTGGTAGAAGCCTGTGAGGAGGCGCCGGAGTTGCGGGAGCTGGCCGCGTTGGTACCTCTTTTAACCCAAGACCAGCGCCGCACGGTTTTGGATCTGGTTTACAGCATGCTGCGTCCCACTTTGTTACGTCGGCATCCCTGGCTTAAGAAGCTCCCGGTGGAAATACGCGACCGCATGCTGCCGCTCGCTGCCCAAAACTGGCATCACCGTTATTCCTATGGAGGAGAGAAAGATCTGGCCAAATGGCCGGAAGATGCTTTGCTCACTTTATGCTCCGCCATGCTGAGCGATTACGAAAGAGAACAGAAGAAGGCGGCCGGTCGGGAGAAAAATAAAGATAAGGAAACAGATAAAGACACCATGGCATAGAATTATTGTCCGCAGCCGGCTGTCACCTCTCCTGCTTGTGGGCGGCGGTTTTCCGGGGCTATGTGGCGCTCGGTTAGATTGCCTCCGCCCGGTGCAACATATAGGCGGGAGGTGAGGCGCTTGAGGCGGTCGATGACCGATTGGGTGATCACCGGGCTGGGGGCGGTGGCCACTACGGCGGGGGCGCTGACCATGCGCAATCGCACGCGCGCCAAACTCGGCTCGGGCATCCTGGGCTTTGGGCTGGCGCACATCATTTTAGGTGTGCTGGACCGGACATGGTCGAAGACCTAAAAAATAAGAGCCTCGGGCAGCCGGCAACAGGCTGCCCCTCCTGTCAAGTCAAGAGGGGCTGATGACATGAAGGGAGAAAGGCCATATGAGCTTCCGCATTTGCGTGATTGGTTGCGGCTCAATGAGCAGCCACGGTCACGGCCCCTCTTTTCGCCAATATGCCAACGCCCATCCTGAGACGGTGCTTGCCGCTTGCTGCGATCTCAATGAAGAGAGGGCGATCCGCTATCGGCAGGAATTTGGATTTCAGCGGCATTATACAGATTATCGCCTGATGTTGGAAAAGGAGAAGCCCGACGCGGTCTCCCTTGTGGTGCAAGTGCAATATACGGCCGGTTTGGCCGTCGATATTCTCCGCCGCGGCTTCCCTCTCATCATGGAAAAACCGCCCGGGCTCGATCCTGCCGAATGCCGGGCCATCATTGCGGCCGCAGAGGAAAAAAAGGTCCCCCATCAAGTAGCCTTCAACCGCCGGTTCACGCCTCTGGCTCAAGAGCTCTGCCGGGAGTTGGCTGCCGTGCTCGCTCCGGAGGAGATTCAATATATCCGTTACGATTTCCACCGGGTGCGCCGCTTTGATGCCGATTTTTCCACCACCGCCATTCATGCCGTCGACACCGTCCGCTTTCTGACCAAGGCGGATTATATAAACATCAGTTTTACTTACCAGGAAATCGAGAGGAAAGACGGTGCAGGGGCGCCGGCGGCCACCAATTTCTACCTGGAGGCGGAGATGACCACCGGCGCCAGGGCTTATATCAACCTGTGCCCGGTCACCGGCGCGTCGTTTGAGAGAGCCACCATTGTCGGCCAGGATCACACCTTCATCTTGCACATGCCGATGGGCTTGGACGGCTGGGGGCGACTGCAGCACATTCAGGCCGGCAAATTGGTAAAGGATATCGCCGGGAATGAGCTGAGCGGCACGGAATTTTACCAGATCTTCGGTTTTTATGATGAGAATGCCGCTTTCTTCGCCGACCTGCTCGCCGGCCGCCGGCCGCAGTGCGATGCGGCCGAAGCACTGCAGTCTGTCGTCGTGGCCGATCTGCTGCGCCGGCGGGTGCAAAGCTTTTCCGCCTGAGGTTATTTTGCTTCAGTTTTTCTGCGCAGCATCAGCAAAAGCCGGGCCATACCGGCCAAGGAGATAATGACCAACCCGGCGAGGAACATGGCCGCCGGCAAGCTGACGGCTTCGGCCAGGTAACCCATGGCCGGAGGGAAGATCACACTGCCCATACCGGTGCCGAACATCAGCAAGCCGGTAGCATGATCGGTGTGCGCGGGGAAATAGCTGCCAGCAGCCGCCATAATGGTGGGAAAGGTCGAGGCAAACGAGAAACCGGTCAGAAAAAAGGCGACCAGCACTACACCGGGCATAGCCGAGAGCAAACCGATAAAGAAGAAGACGGCGGCGAGCAGGGAGCCGCGCCAGAGCAAGAGTTCATATCCCCAGCATTCGCTGAGGCGGGCCGAGAGCAGGCGGCCGAGGCAAAGGCCCAGCCAGAAGAGGGAACTCAAAGCGGCACCTGCCGCCGCCCCCGCTCCCAGCCCTTCCACAAGATAGGAATACATCCAGTTCGTTGCTCCCATCTCGCTCCCTACATAAAGCAGGATCATCAGGGCAAGGACCAGCATGACCGGCTGTTTGAGCAGCTGCCGGTAACTGCCGGCTTTTTTGCTGCTGTCCCCTCCTTGGTCGGCGCCGGCGCCTTTGCTGTTACCGGTGTCGCCGGTGCGGCCCGGGCTGCCGGAACCGGTGCCGGATCCAGCCAGGCGCCACTCCTTCACGGCTTTCCGCAAGGTCGGCGAGAGAGACAAAGCGGCCCCGGAGGCGGCCACAAAAGCCATCAACACGGCTAAGATGATGTAAACTTGCTGCCAACGCCCGCTCATGGCCACGATGAGGCGGCAAATAGGCGCTCCGGCCATCGCCCCCAGAGCCGGGAAGAAATGCAGATGGTTCAGGGCGGCGCCTTTCCTCTCGGCAGCCAGATGGAGAATCAAAGTGTTCAACCCGGTTTCGGCCAGGCCGAAGCCTACACCGTTACCCATGATCAGGCCGGTCAGGAATAGCGGCCAGGAGCCGGCCCGGGCGATGACCACATATCCTGCCGTCAAGATGGCGGCACCGATGAAGACGACGAGCGGCGGGCCAATACGCCGGCTCCAAACCCCACCGAGCAGCACGGCGGGCAGGAAAGCCACCGCCGAGATGATCAGCGCATTGCCGACAGCGGCATAGCCAACACCGTAATAGGCGGTGACGTCGGGAATCAGGGGCCCGAAGGCGGTGAGCAACAAGCCCATAAAAAGGTATGAAGTGTAGCTGATAGCCAAAACGCGAAAGGAAGCGGTCTTGGTCAAGATGGGTTCACCTTCAGTTTGCCGTGTAAAATAATGCCAGCATGTCCTTATATTATCAAGTGAATGTGATAAGCTGGAAGGGAAAATCAATCCTTTGCCAATTTTATCATGGAAGTATTGGAGGCATAAGCATGAGCGACGCCGACCTGACTTATGTGGAAGGATATTTACATAGGCTCACCGGAGCCATTGAGCAGTTGGACAAGGATGCCGTGGCCTGCTTTATCTCTTTATTGAGACAACGCCGCCGCCGGGACGGCACTATTTATATCATCGGCAACGGCGGCAGCGCCGGCACCGCCTCCCATTTCGCCGTCGACCTGGGCAAAGGGGCTTCCCTGGCCAGTGACAAGCGCTTCCGCGTCCACTCATTGACCGATAATGTCTGCTGGATCACCGCCCTGGCCAACGATCTGTCATATGCAGATGTCTTCGTGGAACAGCTGCGCAATCACCTCCGCGAAGAGGATCTTTTGGTGGCCATCAGCGCCAGCGGTAATTCGGAGAATATCCTGAGGGCAGTGGCTTTGGCCAACGAGATCGGCTGCATGACGGTGGGGCTGACCGGCGGAAATGGCGGCCGGCTCGCCAATTTGGTGGACGTGGAAATCCGGGTGCCGGCAGAACACATGGGATGCATTGAGGATCTGCACCTGATCGTGGCGCACATCGTCAGTTATAGCTTCATGGACCGGCCTGAAGCAGCAGATGAGTGGTGACTGCGGCCGGACTGAAGAGGCGGCAGGCCAAAAAAGAAGTTTGGCAGAGAGTGAGTTGAAGTGAAGAGATATCTTTGTGTCGATATCGGCGGCACGAAAACCATGGTGGGTCTGGTCGACGATGAAGGCCGCATTCTGGCCAAAGAGCGCTTCCCCTCCCAGGACGACGGGCGGAAAATCCTCAAAGATATCGTCGCCTATGGAGAGCATCTCCTGGTGCAGGCCGGGGAGCCGGTGGCAGCCTGCGGGGTAGGTTTCGGCGGCCCATATGATTACGCAAACCAGCGTCTCTGGCGGTCGATGCATGTCGCATCCTGGGAAACGATCGATCTGCGCCGCGAGCTGTCGAACGCCTTCTCCTTACCGTGCGTGGTGGACAATGATGCCAACACCGCCGCTTTGGGGGAATTTCGCTTCGGCGCCGGTCGGGGCGTGAGTAGCCTGTTTTATGCCACCGTCAGCACAGGCATCGGCGGCGGCCTGGTGATCGACGGCCAGGTATACCGGGGGCGAAACAGCCTGGCCGGCGAGATTGGGCACACGCAGGTGGTGCCCGGTGGACGACTGTGCACCTGCGGTCGGCACGGCTGCCTGGAGGCGTATGCCTCCGGCTGGGCCATAACCGCCAGAGCCAGGGAACTGCTGGCTTTAGATGGTTCTCCTTCTCTCATGAGGCCGATGCGGCAGACCACCGCCGGCGGCGGCAGCGGCGCCGAACAGGGACCGACTGCCAAAGAAGTGTTTGCCGCCGCGGCGGCCGGCGACCAACTGGCCGTTCAGGTGGTACATGAAGCCTGTGCCGCTCTGGCCGAAGGACTGGCTCATATTATAAATCTCTTCGATCCCGAACTGATCGTGATTGGCGGCGGCCTGGCCCAGGCAGGTGAGCAACTTTTTGGACCGGTGCGGGAGATGTTGCCCGACCTGCTCTTTAGTCCTGTGAAGCGCAGCGTGGCCTGCGTCCCGGCAGCGTTGGGAGATGATGCGGTGTTGCTCGGAGCGGCCGCCCTGGCTGCCGCCGGCTGGCATGGTTGGTGAAGGATTAATAAGGAAGTTGCTGTAATTTAATAGAAACAATGCGGCTTGTGTCTGAATGAGCCGGCAACGAAAGGGGTCCTTATATCAATGTCCGCTAATCAAATCGGTTTAGCTATCGTCGGTTGCGGTGGGATAGCCCAATCACACCTGGGAGCGCTAAAGGAATTATCCGGGGCGCGCCTCGCCGCCGCCGTCGACATCATGTCCGAGCGGGCCGAAGCTGTGGTCAAGGAGCATGGCGGCACCGCCTACACCGATCTGGCTGAAGCTTTGCAGAATCCCAATGTGGACGCCTGTATCATCTGCCTGCCTCATCACCTGCATAAAGAGGCTACGATAGCCGCCTGCAGCGCCGGCAAGCACGTGCTGGTCGAGAAGCCCATGGCCACCAACCTGGCTGACTGCCGGCAAATGAAGGCCGCCGCAGACCAAGCCGGAGTGATCTTGATGGTCGGGCAAGTGTTGCGCTTCCGCACCATTCACAGAAAAGCCAGGGAAATATTGCGGGCCGGGGAGATCGGCGAGGTGGTAAATGCCCTGCGCCGGCGCCACGCCTGGCATAAGTCATACGAAAAGGCCCCCTGGTCCAAAGATCCGGCCAAAGCAGGGGGTTGGTTGCTCTATGGCTTCGGCGCGCATGAATACGACATGATGCTGTGGCTCATCGGCCGCCGGGCAGAGAGGGTCTTTGCTTTAGGCCGGCGCAATAATCCCCACTGGCAAGACTATGACGAAATATCCTCGCTGATAGAGCTGGAAGGCCAGGTGATGGCCAGCGTCACGCAGACCCTTAACTGCTACACCGGCGCCTGGGATCAGATCATCGTCGGCACCGAAGGCTCCATGTACATCTCCGGTGCCGATGTCCTGCAAGTGAACAGAAAGGCAATCGAAATCCCCGCCGATCCCACCCATGGGATGCGCGCTCAACTGGCGGAGTTCATCCAGGCCATCGGTGAGGGACGCCGCCCCGAAGCCGACGCCGGCGACGTGCTGCATACCATGGCTCTGCTCGAAGCGGTAGGCCGCTCCATCAAAAGCGGCGCTGTGGAAACGGTAGATAAATTAGTAAATTAGATTGAATGAAAGATGGATATACCCGGCTGAGGCCGCTTCGCTGTCGCAGGCGGCCTCAGCAGCGAGCTCACCTGCTCTATCCCTTGATCACCGCCACCGGATAGCACACCGCCACCACTTCCGCCAGCCCGGCGCCCACCACCGAGTCGATGACGGCATCGGCATCTTTATAGGCCGCGGGCGCCTCATCCACCACCTGCATCAGCCGGCGTTTGTTGACCATCACTTCATCCACGGGCATTGTGAAGGGGAGCTGAGCCAGATCTTCCTCAGTATAGGTCAGTGACCTGGTAAAATCCTCAAGGGTGATGTTATCCCGCGCCTCCCGCCTGGACATGCTGCGCCCGGCGCCGTGGTTCACCGTGAACAGATTCTCCCGGCCGCTTTCCCGCCCCACCAGGATGTAACTGCGCGAATTGGCTCCCATGGAACCCGGTATCAATACCGGATGTCCGGTTTGCCGGTAAACGGGCGGATTATCCGCATGGCCGGGAGGTAGGGCCCTGGTGGCTCCCTTGCGGTGGATCAGATAGCGGCCCAGACGTTCATCCCGCTCCAGGGAGGCATAGTTGTGGGCAATGTCGTATAAAAGCCGCACTTCCCGACCTTCCACCAGGTAGACGGAGGAAAGGGCCCGGCGGATGAAGGCGCGCATCAAGAGCCGGTTGATGCGGCTGATGTTGAGCGCCACCGCCTGGGCAAAGAGATAGGTGGCTCCCAGCGGGGAATGCAGCGGCACGAAAGTCACTTCTTTATTCGGCCGGGGAAGCTTCAGCTTGTTCATCTCGGCCTTCATCAGTCTCTCATAATCCGTGGCAATCTGGTGACCGCCACCCCGCGACCCTGAATGCAGCATCACGGCCACCTGCCCGTTCTGGAGACCCCAGGCTGCTGCCAGCTCTTCCTTTCCCGGCAGCACCCGGAGCACCTGCACCTCGCAGAAATGGTTGCCGCCGCCCAAGGTGCCGACAGTCTGCACCGTCCGCTGCCAGGCTTTGTCGGAGATGGCCGCACCGGGACGCCGCCACTCTTTGTCCCCGCCGGCGGTGGCAAATGGTTTGGCCAGCTCATGGGCATCAAGCGCCGCATCTTCCACATAATCGAGATCCAGCTCCACGCCGGAGAGCTCAGCCAGGCGGCCGCCGAGGTGCGGCAAGCCGTGGACCACCGCTGTCCAGAGTTCCGTCTCATCGATTTTGAGGTTATTCTTTTCCCCTTCGCCCGGTTTGATCAGCTTTTCCACTTCCTGGATAAATTGGCGCAACTGCGGCTTTCCCCCCAGGTCGGCCGCCTGCAGGGGCGTGAGCATGATGGATATCCCGCAACCGATATCCACGCCAACCGTGGAGCAGGAAATGAGCGGCTCATCATCGAGATGGGCGGCCATGGTGGTGCCGATGGCCGTACCATGGCCGACATGCACATCGGCCGTATAACCCAGGTGCATGAGGTTAGGGATTTCCGCCGTTTCGGCTACCTGCTTTAAGAGATCGTCGTCCAAAGAGGCGACGATGCTTTTGTTGGCAAAAAACAGGGGTTTAATGTCGGGCTCGTTTTTGGGCAGGAACCGCCAGACTGCTCCTTTTTCGTCCACCGGCTGCAGGATGCCGCCCGGTCTTTCAATTGAATATATCATCGCAAACCACCTGCCGGATTGTATTCTCTGGCGCCAGCTCCACCTGGCCAAACAACGTTTAAAAAGAATATTGTACCTGCATGCGGACCATGGGCGCCGGAGCGGCCGTCCCGGCTGACCCTGACGGTGTAAATTCCCCGCCGGGTCTGCCGGCCGTTCCCGAGAGTGCGGCCAGGATCTGCCAGTTGCTGGCCGGATAGACCCGCCCGGTCAATGTCCAGACCATGCTCAGATCTATTAAATTGGTGATAAGCGAAGCGGTGACGGAGGTGAACTGATCCGCCTGCCAGGTCAATTGGTTATAAAGATAATGCCTGGCCAGATATTTAAGCTGTCCCTCCGCCACAGCCGTCAAAGCTTCGCCGTATTTTTCCTTAGTCTCTGCGCCGCCGGAATTATATAGGTATTCTTCCCGCCAGATCAGATGCCCATATAGCCAGCTGTAATCAATGCCCAAGACGACTTCGCACCTGGCGGAGCCACCGGCAGGCGGCAGAAAGCAAGCGGTTTCCCCCGTCCAGGATGCTCCCCGGTCCAGTTTAATATGGCCGCCGATCGCCGCTGTTCCTTTTGCCCGGCTTTCGCGGCTATCCCCGACCGCTAGCAGAGCCCAGTCCAAACCCGGGCTGCTTCCCCGGCGCAACATCCCGGCCTGCCAGGATGAGCCCGGAGCCGGCCGGCGGGCGGCCACCAAGCTCCAATAAGCCAGCGGGCCGACCGGTACCTGCACCACCAGGGCATCCACCCCTTTCCGCCTGCCTCCCGGATCGAGCGGATCGGGTGGGTTAAAGAGATCGGTCGGGGACCAGGCATATCCCAACCCCCAGCTGATCTCTTGTCTGCCCAAACTAACATCCAAAGCGGGAAAGGAAGCTTTGGTATATAAACGCTCCATCTCCCCGTCAGCCTGCCAGCGGCCGCCCGGCTGATAAAGGCGGGAGAGGCGCACGGCACCATCGGCATATAATCTCCATGGATATTCCCCGCTGCGCAGCTTCAGCCTGAGCGTGAAGCCGGAAGAGATTTGCCGCCGGCCGTCGCCCGGCAGTTCCATACCGAGAGTGGTGAGGAACTCGCCGCCTGTTTTCGGGGCGGCAAAAGGATTGGGGAGAGCGGTCTGACCGGGGACAGGACAGAGAGCCCCAAAGGCCGCCCCCATAGCCAGCCACAGGGCTAACCACCGGATTCCCGCCCTCATGATCATATAGAGCTTCTGCCCAGGCAATGTCCTTCACCCATTCAGCATCAGCGCATCAGGCTGCGCAAGGTAAACATCTCATCCGGGATTTTGATGTTAAACTCTATGCTGTCGACGATCAAGACCGTGGAGGAACCTTTTTTCAATTGATCCTCCATCACCACCCGCTTGGGGTAATACCGTCCCCCCTGCCGGAGGAGTTCTTCCACCCGCGAAACCTTCATCAGTTTGCCGCTCGCCGCATAAAGCTCTTCCTTCAAGCCGACGAAGCGCTCGGCATCCACCCAGATCTTGCGTGAGGCATAGGCTACGTTCTTACCCGGAAGCGCCCGCGCCTCCAGCACAAAGCATTTCACCCCGTCATATATTTCCTCGCCCAGCAGCTCAAACCGGTATAGTTCGCCCAGTTTTTCACTTTCCAAGGCTTCCTGGTAGGAAATATCGCTGCCCATCATGCCCTGCCGCAGCATATGCCCGGATATCTTCACCAGATCGGCCGCATCCGGGAAGTACATCCACAGCTCGTTCCCGAGTTTCAGGTATTTCGTGCCCTTATCGGCCGGGTTGTGGAATACCACCAGGGCTTTCTCACTACCTATGGCCCAGCACTCCATCTCTTTTTCCAGCACCCGGCGCCCGGAATTGATGATCAGGCGACTGACCATATGCACACTGCTCAAATATTGATTGGCATCCAGTCGCTCGATAATTTGCTCGGCGGTGAGCCCGGCAGTCGCACTCGCCGGCGCCGCCACCACCGGCCACAAAGCTCCCACCATTGCCGCCGGCCAAATAACCAGCGCCAGGAAAGCTCTCATTCTCTTCATTATCTTCAACATCATTGCTCCGACCTCCGTTGATCTTCAACAATCTGGCCGTCTCTGACCAAGATCAGCCGGCGGGCATAATCCATCACCATGGCATCGTGGGTGCTGAAGATGAAGGTGGTTCCTTTCTCCCGGTTCATCTGCAGCATGAGATCCAGAATTTCCTGACCCGTATCCGAATCCAGATTGGCAGTGGGCTCGTCGGCCAAAAGCAAAAGCGGCTCTTTCACCAAAGCCCGGGCAATGGCCACCCGCTGCTGTTGGCCGCCGGAAAGATCGCCGGGACGGCGTTTTTCCAAACCTTTCAGTCCGACGTCGGCCAGGATCTGCATCACTTTGTCTCTGGACTGCTCCGGCGTCAATTCTCTGCTGCTCCTCAAGAGAGCTAAGGTGAATTCCACGTTTTCATAGGCCGTCAACACCGGGATCAGGTTATAAGACTGGAAGACGAAGCCGATCTTCTCCCGGCGTATCCCGGCCAGCTCATCTTTTGAACAATGGGAAAGATCCCGGCCGTCCAGGATTATGGTGCCCTCGGTTGGGGTATCAAGGCAGCCGATCAGATTAAGCAGGGTGGTTTTTCCGGAACCCGAAGGCCCGGCAATGGAAATAAACTCGCCTGCTTCGATGTGCAGATCGAGCCCCCGCAAAGCCGGCACCCGGCTTTGTCCCTGTATATAATCCTTTTTAATGCTCTTCAATTCTAAAAGTGCCATGGCTTTTTCCTCCATATCATAAGCCGGAGCGTCGCATTCCGTCCTCTGCCTTCTTCGTCCTCCACCTGCTCAGTTCTCCACCTTACCTTCTATTATATCTGCCCCTGTTCCTTATCAGGTACAGAAAAAACAAAGGGTTGCCAAATGGCGGCGACGAATCTCCATGTATTCTGTTCATTCATAATTATTTTCCTGCTTTGACCAAGAGGTGATCTCCCTTGTCTCTGCCGCCTTTTCCTCAGCCGGAAGCTGTCGCCATAACCGCCGAGCTACCACCGCCTCAGCATGATTTGCATTTTATGGCACCTATCACCAGGTGGGACGAAGCCATACCGCTGGGCAACGGCCTCCTGGGAGCCCTGGTATGGGGAAACGGCTCTCCGCTGCGGCTCTCCCTGGATCGGGCCGACTTATGGGATTTACGGCCGGTACCCGACTGGGAAAAACCCGATTATAACTTCGCCGCCATGGAGCAATGGGTAGCGGCCGGTCGCCTTGCCGATCTGCATGATCTCTATGAAAGGCCTTACCGCAAGTATCCGGGACCGACCAAAATACCTGCCGGCAGGCTGGAGATCGACTTGCCGTCGGAGCATCAGGTCACCGGCAGCCGGCTGCGCCTGGCTGAAGCAGTAGCCGCCGTATCCTGCGCCAATGGTGTAACCCTGGAAATCCTCGTGCACGCTGAACGGCCGATTGGTTACATATATATACAAGGTCTGAAAGAGTTGCCCAACCTGAAACTGAAGCCACCACCCTTTGCCGCCGACGCCGAAGAAGCCGGTGAAACGGTGGTGAACGTTCCGGATAACCAAAAAGAGCGCGCGTTGACCAACCTCGGCTATCCGGCTCCGCAGCTGCGCCAAGGCGCAGTGCTAACCGGTTTCACGCAGGAAGGTTGGGGTGGCTTTACCTACGCACTGGCTTTGGCCTGGAAGCAGCGGTACCCCGGCACCTGGGAAATAGCCTGGAGCATAGCGACAGCGCATTATTCGGACACGGAAGAGGCTTGGCAAAAAGTCTGCTCAGAGGTGAACCAAGCCTTAGCCTGCGGTTGGTTAAAGGTAAAGGAGAGCCACGAAGCCTGGTGGCGCCGGTTCTGGAACTCTTCCGGCCTCAGGCTACCGCACCAGGTGCTGGAGAGGCAGTGGTATCTCGATACTTATAAATTCGGCGCCACGGCCCGGCGCGGCGCGCCGCCCATCAGCCTGCAAGCTGTCTGGACGGCAGACGACGGTCTTATCCCGCCCTGGAAAGGCGACTATCATCACGACCTTAACACCCAGCTCAGCTATTGGCCCTGCTACAGCGGCAACCACCTGACTGAAGGCCTGAGCTACCTCGATTGGCTCTGGGCCACCCGGTCGGAGGCTGAGCGCTGGACACGACATTTTTGGCAGAAGCCCGGACTGAATGTGCCGATGACCTCCGACCTGCTTGGCCGGCAGATGGGCGGCTGGCACCCCTATACGCACAGCGCCACCACCAGCGCCTGGTTGGCGCATCACTTCTACCTGCACTGGCGCTACAGCCGGGACCGGAACTTCCTGGCCGAAAGAGCCTATCCTTACCTGAGCGAGGTGTGCTGTTTCCTTGCAGCCGTGACCCAGGTCGGCAAAGACGGCCGGCGCTACCTGCCGCTCAGCTCTTCTCCGGAAATACACGACAATACCCTGAAAGCCTGGCTTAAGCCAAACAGCAACTATGACTTGGCCTTGATGCGCTGGGCTTTCACGGCGGCAGCCGAGTTGGCCGGAGAATTGGGTCTCCAGAGCGATGTCGACAAATGGCTGGCCATCCTGGCCGAGTTGCCTGATTTCAGTTATGGCCCGCAAGGCCAACTCCTCCTGGCGCCGGATGAGCCGCTCAGCCGCTCGCACCGGCATTTTTCCCATCTGCTGGCCATCCACCCGCTGGGCCTTATCACCTGGGAAGATGGCGACCAGGCCCAACGCACCATCCTGGCTTCCCTCTCGGAATTACAAAAATTGGGCAGCGAATGGTGGTGCGGTTATTCCTTCGCCTGGCTTGGCAACCTGGCCGCCCGCGCCAAACAGGGTGAGCTGGCCGCTCAGGCTCTGGAGATTTTTGCCAAAGCCTTCTGCAGCATCAATAGTTTCCATCTAAACGGCGATCAAACCAGGAGCGGCTATAGCAAATATACCTACAGGCCATTTACCTTGGAAGGGAATTTTGCCGCCGCTGCCGCCATACAGGAGATGCTCCTGCAAAGCTATGGCGGCGTGATCCGCCTCTTTCCGGCCATCCCGAAAGATTGGCGCACTTGCGCCTTTACCTCGCTCAGAGCCGAAGGCGGCTTCCTGGTCTCTGCCCGGCTGGAGGAAGGGCGAGTCACATTTCTGCAGATCGAAGCCACAGCCGACGCTGAATTGCGGCTCGTCGATCCGTTCGGCGTCGAACCATGCGGCGACACGGAAGTGCCATTTCATGCTTACCAGGCAGACCCCGGCGGTATGAAGATAGAGCGGAGCGCCGGCGCCGGCCTGTTCAGGGCTATGGCTCCGGCAGGGGCTGTATATACCTGGCGAAAAAACAATAAATACTAGCAGGAGTTTTGTATTATATATGGTATCGATAGAACCCAAAGAGATCACGAGGCCATCATCCAGGCGTGAACCCTCTTATTCTATAATAGAATGACGAGACCCGGCATAATCCTTCTTATGGCAGAAGTGCCGGTCCCCGGCAATGTAGCCGCGGTCAAGTCCTAAATGCGGTGTAAATTCGTCTCCCGGCTGTTGAGTTCAAACTTAGGCTGCGGTGTTTCGTTGGGACTCCGTCTCAGTAGGTTTGTCGTTGCTTTCTGAGCGTTTGTGCTCCCAAT
>DULU01000068.1 GCA_012840225.1 Bacillota bacterium | reverse complement strand
GGGAAGAAATCGTGAGTGGCGAACGCTGCGCACGATTTTTGTTTCTTTTTTTGGCATTGGTTTGTTGGTTTTGGTAGGGGCATGGGTATAGCCATGACCATATCTATGAGCATGATTTATGAGCATGGGCATCGGCAATGGCGATGGTAATGGCGATGGTAATGGGAGGTATTTTGATCTGTGCCGGCTGCTCAAGCAGAAAAAGGCGGCAGGATCGATATTATGCAAGAGACGGAAGATTTTGTGGTTAAGCCTATAGGTGGGTCATTGGGCGGGCCCAAAGCTATCCCTATGGCTAAAGGGTGGAGGATGGCTAAAGGGTGGAGAATTGTTGGGTGGTGGCTCTTCTTTGCCTTTTTCTGGTTGGCTGCAGGTGCGGTTGATGCTTCTCTAAGTATGACCCCTGGGGCACTTACCGGGATTGGGGGAATCGGGAGCCCTATCACCGGCAATACGGAAACTATGGAATGGAACCCGGCTGCCTTAGGTGAGACCCGCTACCAGCTGCAGTTTTCCGTCACTCCCGCCACTCTGAAGATGACCAGCGATGATTTTACCGTTAAAGATCTGGTGGAAATCATCCGGGATATCCTCAGCGAGGAAGAGCGCCGGAGCCTGTTAGATAAAGTGAACGACGGTTTCCTCACTACCGGCCTGCATCTGCGGGGTGGTGCCCACGGCGCTATCGGATCCAATGGCGGTGGGGCATCGGTGCGCCTGCATGTGGACGGCAAATTTTCCTCCGATGCGGTCAGGCTGCTCCTGCTGGAAGATAGCGAAGGGGAGGGGAAAGGAGAAGGAGAAGGCCGCTATAGCTTAAAAGGAACCGAGCTGGAGTCGGTGCTGGTCGGGGATTATTTCATCAGCAGCGTCTATTCCGATCCCTGGCTGGCCAAAGTTCTACATATCACCGGATTTCATATGGGCGGCTCTCTGCGCTTTTTCCGGGGGTTGGATTACATTAAAGCCGTGGTGCCCGGCAGCGGTGTGCTGCAGATTGTAAAGGATAGCGCTGGCGGTGCCAAGAGAATTGTGAGTGGTGGCAACATCGTTACCTATCAGTCCCAGAGCGGCATCGGGATGGCCGTCGATTTGGGTATATATTTGCGCCTGACGCCGAATTTTGCCATCGACGCCAGCATAATCGACCTGGGGCGGATGTGGTGGTTCGAACCCAAGTTGGTAAATTACCAGTTATTTATTGAGCCGACCGACAACACCTGTCGCTATATGAAGAAGGATGAGAAACCGGTTGATATGCGTCTGACCTGGGATCCGCCCACCACCTTCCGGGCCGGCATGACAGGAGCCGTGGGGCAAAAAGCCTTATGGACCTTGCAATATGCCAGACCGCTGGGGAGCAGTGGCGCAGGCAAAGGTGAATGGGTGTTCGGTACCCAGGTCAAATCATTCGGCATTATGCCCCTGCGCATGGCGGCCAAATATTCCGAGGCCACGAACGACCTGAAATTCTCCCTGGGGTTGGGGGTTGAGCTGGGCCCACTCACATTAGATATTGGTACCTCCGATCTCGGCGGCCTCATGGGTTTTGGCAATGAAGGCCATGTTTCCGTCACCACCGGCCTGCGTTTCGGCTGGTAGCTATGGTAGCTGTCGGGAACTATGGTGGTTATTGGCCGCTGGTGGTGGCTATGCGGAGCAGTCCATCTTACCAGGTCCAGCTGCGCATCACATGCAGGTGATAACCACTCCCATATCTCCGGATCACGAGCGACCACCCCGACCGCTGCAGTTCAGTGAGGTTTATCCCTGCCTCCAGGGTGACGGTCGGCCAATCGGTGGCTACAGCTTGTTTTTGCGAGTCGGCGGTGATGGCGATGCTCTGGGAGGCGGGATGTTTGCAGGTGAATATTATACTGGTAAATAATGACAGGTGTCTGTTCAGCACTACTTCCATTCTGGCAACAGCTTCCAGACTGTTCTGCAAAGAAAGAGTACGAGCAACTTCCCGGTGGCCGAGAAATTTAGAGTATGAGGTACTGAAGGACAGCACGGCAGGTTCATATATGCGCGCCGCCCGCAGCCCGACTTTTCCGTAGGTCAACGTATTCTCTGCCGCTTTTTTGACCGAAAAACCTCCTTCCACACCCCAATACCAAAAAGTGGCCAACTTTTCTGCCCGCCAATCCAATCTGGCCTGTCTTTCCATCGTCCGGCCGCAGGCATGGTAAACGGCCGGCTCTCCCAGGGCCCAACCATAGCCGGTTTCGCATTGGTTTTGGTTTTGCCAGGATATTCCGCCACTAAAGGAATGGAGCCATGGGCTGCGGGCGGGGCTGTGGGCGGAACTATAAGCAGAGCTGTGGGCGGGACTGTGGGCGGAACTTTGGGCAGAACTTTGAGCGAGACTTTGGGCAGAATCGGAACTGGCCGGCGGCCGAAGATTATAGCTGATATGGAACATATACTGCTGATACCACCTCGCTTTCAGGCGGCGGGTCCATATTTCAGGCCTATACTCGCTGTTCTCTTGCCAGCCGATGCTGCTCCCGGCATATATGCGTCCTCTTTCCGGGCGAAGCAGAGTAAGCCAGGATGGCGGTGAGGCATCCGTTGCCGAGGCACTGGACATAACGGGGGGGATAGGGAGGAAGGGGAGGAGAAGGAGGAGGAGAGGGAGGAGGAGGAGGAGGAAGGCCACGTTCGCCACCCGCCGGCATAAACAACGCATATATCTCAGCATATTGCTTTTCTTCCTCTTTTCTATTTATAGTTGGGATATTCTGGTCACGCACAGGCCGGATCCGTTCAGTAGCTGCCCAGATAGCCGTAATGCGGCCGGTATAACAGACGCAGTTTGGCAATAAGATCCTCAAAATCATCAGGAGCCGGATTATCATCATGCCTCTGTCCGGAGGCCTTTCCCGGCGTGGCTGGGATGGCTATTAGCAGGGCAATACCGGACCAGACAGCTTCCCAGTCTTTCTTTTCCCAAGAGATGCGTCCCAAAGCCGGATCTCGGGTGAGAATGTATCCCAGGTGAGAGCCGACCACGACGGTGAAGTGCGGATCCGGCATTAAAATATGAGCGATGACGGGTTGGTGAAAATCGTTGAGATACCGTTCCAGATCCGGCAGGGTCATTTGCATGCCGATGGTGGGGACACTATACCGCCCCAGGATTATCTGCAGATCACGAAGGGTGGCGGCTTTGTCACTCTGAAACAAACTTTCCTCGCCCGGAATCATATCCTGGCCAAACAAGAGCTGAAGCACAGTGGAGACAGCTGCAGGCCCGCAACTATGTTCATCCCACTGTCGAACCACGCCTTCCCAACGTAGTTCTTCCCAGGAGCGAACCC
This sequence comes from Bacillota bacterium, assembly GCA_012840225.1. Classification (GTDB taxonomy): domain Bacteria; phylum Bacillota; class Limnochordia; order DTU080; family DTU080; genus DULU01. The sequence continues at coordinate 636 of DULU01000068.1, read as the reverse complement.
TGACTCTGCCGGTTGGTGTGAAGGCAGGCGCCGACGGGGGGATATCACCGGCAATATAAACAGGGGAGTTAGGGGCGGGGGCGGCTACCACCGGTGGTGTGAGTGCCGACACCGGCGATATGAGCGCTATATATGTCATTGTAAATAAAATAGGGAAAAAACGTTTTGCGCCTAAGATGAGGCGCTGATGACCTGTAGGCAAAATATCACCGCCTATAGCAGGCAAAAAGCCCGCGATTCTCCTCGCGGGCTTTGGCTTTCACTGTAGGCGCTTGGATAAATGATAGCACGGACATAGGCCGAAGACAAGTTTATCCTCGTCCTCTGTCCTCTTCGTCCTCAACTCCGGCCAACATTTGCTTTCTTCCGTGGACGTGCGGCGATAAGCAACATAAGGTCTGCTAAACCCCGGCATGGCACGTTATGTAATCACTACTCCCACTAATTACATCATTCATGATGTAACAGACATTATTATTTTAAGAGTTTACATAATGCATTTACCCAAAAATATGCCCAAAGTAAGGAGGGGTGCAACATAGGTTTGTGGAATGGGAAGGTTCCCAGGCGATGGCGGCAACAATGGTGAATTTGATGCAGAGCGGAGGGATGTCGGTTGGCCGACTTCGTCAGAAT
>DULU01000067.1 GCA_012840225.1 Bacillota bacterium | reverse complement strand
TGGCCGGCCGCCTGGGTGTCACCGTGCGCCGGAAAGAAGCCAAAAGCCTGACAGGCATGGCTATCTATCGCGGCAAGCGTCTCCTTTTGGTGAAACCGCTCACCTTCATGAACGAAAGCGGACAGGCTGTCCGGCTTCTACTTGATTATTATAATGTTCCCACTGAAAGACTTTTGGTCATATACGACGATTTGGATTTATTGCCCGGGCGCATTCGTCTGCGGGCTAAAGGCAGTGCCGGTGGGCATAACGGCATGCGTTCCATCATAAAATATCTGGGGACAGAGTCGTTTCCCAGGCTCAGGATCGGCATCGGTCCGGTCCCCGCCGGGATGAGCGGCATGAATTATGTTTTGTCACCTTTCCGGAACGAGGAAGCTGCCTTAATGGCAGAAGTTTTTACAGCTGCCTCGGAAGCCGCTCTCCTGTGGTTGGATTCTGGTGTTGAAAAAGCCATGAGCCTGGTGAACGGGAGTGCTGCCGCCGGAGATAACGGCAAATAGCTAAAGTCCCAGGTTGACGCTATAATCGGTGCTGCATATAATGCATATAATAGGAAATGATTTCGAGCTTATTCAGGAAGCGCCACTGCCTTGCCGGCGGCGCGGCCTATCCTCAGAACGCCCGGCTGTGAGAGGGCATGCCCGTGTCGGGGAGGATTACCCGCGCGCCTGAAGGTGGCGTTATGCCGTTATAAGAAAAGGAGACCAGTGGGGGGGCGCATTTTTGTCAATAGAAGGATTGTTGGATGTCGTAGCGCAATCAGATGAATTTCCAAAAATGTGCGAGGGCTTGAGTCGTCCCAGAGGAGAGCTGTTGGTCACTGGTCTGTATGGTAGTCAGAAAAGTATATATATAGCTACACTACATCGCAAATACAACCGGAGCCAAAATAATGCCAAGCCGCTATTGGTCATCTCCTACAGCGCCTATCAAGCAAATCGCCTATACCTGGATCTTTGTCACCTGCTCGGCCCCGGGGAGACGGCTTTGTATCCGGCACTGGAGATATTGCCGCATGAGGAAGCTTTGCGCCATCCTGAGCAGATAAAAGAGCGACTGTCGGTGCTGGCGGCGCTGGCGGCGAGCCGGCCGATGGTGATCGTCACGTCTGTGCAGGCACTGGTCGAGCGGATCATCCCGGTGGAACGCTTTATGCGCCGGCAGATCAAACTGGAGCTGAACGGCCGCATCAGCCTCGATGAGCTGACGGCGGCTCTGACGGGGCTGGGGTATGAGCGGACGGACAAGGTGGAAGCGCCTGGTTATTTTGCCGTCAGAGGCGGCATAGTGGACATCTATCCCTACACCATGGCCAAGCCGGTGCGTGTGGAACTGTTCGATATCGACATCGAAAGCATCCGCCTGTTTAACCCGCTGAATCAGAGATCGGTGGAAGAGATCGCCGAGGTGGCGATACCTCCGGCCCGGGAGTTCCTCTATCCGGAGGACGAGGAGACCCGGCGCACCGCCCTGGCCAATATCGAAGCCCGCGCCCGGACTCAGGCGGCCAAGCTGAACCGTCTGGAGCGCAATGAAGAGGCCCAGAGCCTTCTGCAGCGGGTCAAGCGGCACATGGATCTTCTGGAGCAGGGCGCCTATTTTGAAGGGATGGATCAATATAAGCCGTTTTATTATCCGGAACTGGTGACGCTGGTCTCCTACCTGCCGTCCGGTGCGGCGGTGATCGTGGATGAGCCGGCCCGCGTCCAGGAGCATGCCGGAGCCCTGGAGCAGGAATTCGGCGAGCGCCATGGCCTGCTTTTGGAGAAAGGGCGCATCCTGCCTGAGGAAGCCCGCCTATATGCCTCCTGGGCGGATGTGCTCATGGACATAAGAAGATACCCCTCGCTCTTCTTTGCCGGCCTGATAAAGCGGACGCCCGGCGTGGATCCTGTGCGGGTGGTGCAGGTGCATTCCAGGCAGCCGGATGTCTACCATGGCCGGTTCGAGCGGCTCGCCGAAGAGATCAGGAATTGGCGGAAAGAGCGCTACCGCATCTGTTTTGTCATCTCGACTCCCGAGCGCGGGGAGCGGGTGGTGGAGGCTTTCCGGGATGAGGGCGTGGAAGCCTTCTTCACTCCGCAACTCAACGGTCAGCTGAAGCAGGGGAATGTGGTGGTGACCACCGGGCAGCTGGAATCCGGTTGCGAGCTGGTGAACAGCCGGTTGGTGGTGCTGACCGACGCCGAGGTGTTCGGGCGGCAAAAGCAGCGCCGGCGCTATAAGACCGACGACGAGCACGGGGTGCGCCTCACCACCTATAGCGAGCTCAAGCCGGGCGATTATGTGGTGCATGAGAACCATGGCATCGGTAAGTATGTGGGCATGAAGACCATGGAGATCGGCGGGGTGAGCAAGGACTATATCGTCCTGCAATACCAGGGCGAGGACCGGCTTTTCGTGCCCACCGAGCAGATCAATTTGCTGCAGAAATATATCGGGGTGGAAGGGCAGCCTCCTAAGCTCTACAAGCTCGGCGGCACGGAGTGGAGCCGGGTAAAGAAGCGGGCTAAGGAAGCCGTGAAGGAGATGGCCGAAGGCCTGCTCAAGCTCTATGCCGAGCGTAAAACCATACCCGGCTACAGCTTCTCGCCCGACACCGTCTGGCAGCAGCAGTTTGAGGATTCCTTCATCTATCAGGAGACGCCCGATCAGAAGCGGGCTATTGAAGAAGTTAAGAAAGACATGGAGAGTCCGCGGCCCATGGACCGCCTCTTGTGCGGCGATGTAGGCTACGGCAAAACCGAGGTGGCCATCAGGGCTTCTTTCAAGGCGGTGATGGAAGGCAAGCAGGTGGCGGTGCTGGTGCCGACCACCATCCTGGCCCAGCAGCACGGCCGCACTTTTGAGGAGCGGCTCGCCGGTTATCCCATCAAGGTGAGAGTGCTTTCCCGCTTCCAGAGCCAGGCGGAGCAAAACGAGATCATCAGGGGGCTCGCCAGCGGTGATGTGGATATCGTCATCGGCACGCATCGCCTGCTTTCCAAAGATGTGGTCTGCCGTGATCTGGGGCTGGTGATCGTAGATGAGGAGCAGCGCTTCGGGGTGGCGCAAAAAGAGCGCCTGAAGGAGATAACCAAACATGTCGACGTGCTCACTCTAACCGCCACGCCCATTCCCCGCACCCTGCACATGTCTTTGGTGGGCCTGCGCGATATGAGCATGATCGAAACGCCTCCCGAAGATCGTTTCCCGATCCGCACCTATGTCATTGAGTGGGACGACGAGATGATCAGGGAAGCCATCATGCGGGAACTGGCCAGGAGCGGTCAGGTCTATTTCGTCTATAACCGGGTGCAAAGCATCGACATCATGGCGACGCGCCTGTCGGAACTGGTCCCCGAAGCCCGTATCGCCGTGGCGCACGGGCAGATGGAGGAAGACGAACTGGAACAGATCATGCTCGCTTTTCTGCACGGGGAATATGACGTGCTCTTGTGCAGCACCATCATTGAGACGGGCATGGACATCGCCAATGTGAACACCCTGGTCATCTATGACGCCGACCAGCTCGGCCTGGCCCAGCTTTATCAGCTGCGCGGCAGGGTGGGGCGCTCCAACCGGGTGGCCTATGCCTATTTTACCTACCGCAAGGATAAAACCCTGACTGAAGATGCCGAAAAAAGGCTGAGCGCCATAAAGGAGTTTACCGAGCTGGGATCCGGTTTTCGCATCGCCATGAGGGATTTGGAGATCAGGGGAGCCGGCAACCTGCTCGGGGCCGAGCAGCATGGCTTTATCGCTTCGGTGGGCTTTGAACTCTATTGCAAACTGCTTGAGGAATCGATCCAGGAGCTGCGCGGCAAGACGGTGGTGGAGCCGCCCGAGCCGGTGGTGGATCTGACCATCAACGCCTTCATCTCCGATGAATATGTGCCCGATTCTCAGGACAAGGTGGAAATCTATAGGAAAGTGATTGCCGCCCGCACCGACAAGGAAGTGCGCGATCTGCAGGAAGAGCTGGAAGATCGCTATGGTCCGCTGCCCCAGCCGGTGGTGAATCTGCTCGCCGTGGCCATGATCAAAATACTGGCCAGGCAGCTGGGTATCGCCAGCATCGGCACGGAAAGGGACGGGGTGCTGCTCAAGATGCACTCCGGCCTCTCCCTCCCCAGGCAGGTGGTCTCCCGGCTGATGCGCATTTACCGGGGTCGGGTGGTGGTGGTGCCCTCCCGCACCGGCCAGGTGAAGCTGCGCACCAGGGGGCTCAATGATACCAAGCTCCTGCGCTTCATCGAAGATGTGTTGCGGGAGATGACCAGCGTCTGGAGCACGGCTTCCTGACGGTGCGTTCCGTATAGAGTGCTTGCCGGCCCGACCTGGCCCCCGTCCCGCTCCCGTCCACAGCCGGTCGTCCAGAGCCTACAACCGGCGTCCGCCGCCGCCCGCAGTCGGCTGGGCGCTGCCGGCAGCCGGTGCATAAATCAGGGAGAACGGCTATATACTAGCAGCGTGGTGGTAGGACAAAGGGGGACTGGAGCTTGAAAGCGACGGGAATTGTTCGCCGCATTGACGACTTGGGCCGGGTGGTGATTCCGAAGGAGATCCGGCGGACGCTGCGGATCCGGGAAGGTGATCCGCTGGAGATCTTCGTCGATCGGGAAGGCGAAGTGATCCTGAAAAAATATTCACCGATCGGCGAGTTGAGCGATTTTGCCCAGGAATATGTGGATTCGCTGGCCGAATCGACGGGGCATATGGCTTTGATTACCGACCGGGATGTGGTGGTGGCGGCGTCCGGGGGGCCGAAGCGGCAGCTGGTGGATAGAGAATTGCCGCCCATCTTTGAGAAAGTGATGGAGAGTCGCCGATCCATGGCGCTACCCAAGCCCGGCCAGAGCGAAGGGCAGGACATCCCCTGGGATTTCACCTCCTGCGTGTTGGCCCCGATCATTGCCGAGGGCGATCCCATCGGTGTGGTCATGCTCGGGGCGAAAGATGAGAAAATCCGGCTGGGCGAGTTGGAACTGAAGCTGGTGGAGACGGCAGCGAGCTTCCTTGCCAAGCAAATGGAGCAGTGACCGTGGGGGAAAGACCGGCGCAAATATAGCGGGTGATAACAGCAACGGGAAGGAGCGAGGTGCCTGCCCGTTGCTTTTTTCATAAGAAATAGGTTTTCAGCGTAGGATGCACCGTACACCGGCATCGCCAGGGTGGTGGCGCTTCCTATGCTGAGACAGGATTTCCTGCACGGCGCTTTGGTTTTGGCCTTTACCGGGACGGTGAGCCGGCTGCTCGGGGTGTTTTATGTCGCCGTCTTGCCACGGGTGCTGGCTGGCGAGGGTTATGGGTTATATACGGCGGTAAAGCCTGTATATCATATCATCTCCATCGTGGCTGTGGCCGGATTGCCTGTGGCTATCGCCAAACTGGTGGCCGATCGCCTGGCGGTGGGCGATGTGCGCGCCGTGTGGCGCATCCTGCGCCTCAGCCTCACTTTCACCGCCGTGAGCGGAGCAGTGACGGCGCTGGTCCTGGTGGTGGGGGCCGACATCTGCGCCCGCCTGTTATTGCGTCTTCCCGAAGTCAAGCCGGCTCTTTTGGTGGTGGCGCCGTCCATCATCTTCTGCACACTGGCCTCCGCCCTGCGGGGCTTTTTTCAGGGATTGCAGCAGATGACCCCCAGCGGGGTATCCCAGATGGCCGAGCAGGTGGTGCGGGTGATCGCCACCGTCATCCTGGCCTATTTCGGTATGCGCCTGGGAGTGGCGGCCGGGGCGGCCGGAGCCATGGCGGGCGGGGTGATCGGCTGTTTTTGTAGCCTCTTGGTGCTCCTTTTCTATTATGGCCGGCGGCGGCGGCAGATTCATAAAGAGCTGAGGGACCAGGCCCGGCCTTTCCGGCATGTGCCCCGCCAAGACACCCTGCGCCGCTTGGTGGAGCTGTCTTTTCCGGTGGTTTTGGGGCAGATTCTCTGGCCGGTCTTCGAGCTGATCGATACCACCCTGATCCCTTCCCGGCTGCAGGCGGCGGGTCTGACGAAAAGCGCCGCCATGAGCTGGCTCGGCTATTTCGGCATGGCTGCTCAACTGATGTGGTTTCCCACCGTCGTCACCTTGGCTTTGGCCACCAGTCTGGTCCCGGTGACGGCGGCAGCCTGGGCGCGGCACAACAAAAGGTTGATCCAGCTGCGCCTGGGCGAGGCGCTGCGCCTGGCGCTCTTGTGCGGCCTGCCGGCGGCGGTCGGCCTTTTCCAGCTCTCCGAGGCCGCCACCAGGCTCCTTTTTGGTTTTCCGGAGGCCGGCGTGCCCCTGTCCATCCTGGCAGGAGGCGTCCTGATCATCGGTTTCCAGCAGATATCGGCAGGCACCCTGCAAGGTATGGGCCAGGTGATCCTGCCGGTGCGCAACCTGCTCATCGGCGCGGTGGTGAAGCTGGCCTGCAACTACTTCCTGGTGGTCAGTCCGGCCTTTGGGATCCGCGGGGCGGCCTTGGGCACGGTGTTGGGATTCGGGGCGGCGGCGGCGCTGAACCTGGTGGATATATGCCGGCTGGTGGGGCGGCCGACCGGTTTGCGGCGCACCTTGCCGGCCATTTTGTTCTCCACCTTGCTTATGGCTCTGCTGGTGAGGCTTACCTATGATGGTGCGGCGGTACTTTTGGAAGGCTTCTTCCGCTGGGCGGGCCGGATGCCGCTACCCTTCCTGGTGAACGGCGTCGCCACCGGTGCCGCCATAATGATGGGCATCATGGCTTACTTTTTCTTCCTGCTGCAGCTCGGCGGCCTGCAGAGAGCCGATATCGAACTATTGCCGCGGGCCGGCCATCGCCTGGCGCAGATGCTCGGCCGCCGGGGCTGGTGGCGGTAGGCAGGAAACTCCGACCGGCGGCGATTTCGGCGCCGGGGAGGTGTTGCTCAGTAATTTTCCCCTTTTCTCTCCAAAGATTTCGCTTCGTCCCACAACCGGTCCATTTCGGCCAGGGACATATCGGCCAGATTTTGCCCCTTTTCCGCCGCCCTTTTCTCAATATAGCGGAAGCGGCGCTTGAACTTGAGCACCGTGCCCCTGAGCGCAGATTCGGCATCCACGCCGATATAACGGGACACATTGACCAAGGCAAAAAGGGCGTCGCCCAGCTCGGCCACGAGCTCAGGGGCTCCGGCCTGACCGGCTTTTTTGATGGCGGCGGCCAGTTCGGCTACTTCCTCGGCCACCTTCTCCATAGCACCCTGGACATCGTCCCACTCAAAGCCCACCCGCGCCGCTTTTTTCTGAATTTCCGCCGCCAACATCAAGGCCGGGAGGCGGCGCGGCACACCATCCAGGAGACTTTTCTGCAGACCGGCGCCGGCGGCCGCCGTGTCCGCCCCATCTGCCGCTGCAGCTCCATCTGCCACTGCAGCTCCATCAGCCGCTGCAGCTCCATCCGCCCGGCCGGCCCGGGCCACTCTTTTTTCCTCTTCTTTGATCTGCTCCCAGTTTTGGACCACTTCTTCAGCCCGGCTGACGGTCAGATCGCCGAAGACATGAGGGTGCCGCCGCACCATCTTTTCCGTGATGGCCTCGACGACATCGTCAATGGTGAAGGCTCCGGCATGGGAGGCCAAGGTGGCATGAAAGACTATCTGCAAGAGGACATCGCCCAATTCTTCGCATAAGGCGGCCATATCGTTTTGCTCAATGGCTTCCAGCACTTCGTAGGCTTCTTCAATCAGATATGGTTCCAGGGAGGAATGGGTTTGCTTCCGGTCCCAGGGGCAGCCGTTTTCACCCAACAGACGCTCCATCACTTCCATCAGGGGAGAAAGCGACTGGGAGGGAGCTTTCTCTACCGCCTCTGTTTTGGGTACATAAAGGGAGGAGAGGTGATTGATGCCGGTGTGCCTGTCGATCTCGCAGAGAGGGAGGGGCTTTATCTCTTCCTTATCTCTGACGCCGGCGGCGGTGATGAGGACCACCTGGGTTTCCGGGTCGATCTTCTCCATCAGGGATATCTTCAGTTCGGAAGCGACAAACCTGTTATATACCTGCAGGAACAGGGCCGACCGCTCCGGGGTATAATGGGCCGGCGAAAAGTCCAGGGCATCGATGATCTGCAGACCTTGAGAGGCGTCCACACCTAAAGAGCCTAGGGATACGGAGCCTAAAGAGCATAAAGCAGCATCGACGGCGCTCATGCTGGCGACGATCTCAATTTGCAGGTCCTGATCTTCTCTGGCGGCGTCGAGGAGGAGGCGCACGGTTTCCTCCCCAAAGAGCGGGTGACCCGGCACGGCGTAATAGATATGGTGCTCGGCCGCGGCGGCCTCCAGCAAACTGCGGACGATCTCGGCATAAACCTCGGCAAAGGTATCGCTTCGCTCATAAAGATGATCGAAGGCGCTGAAAGAGAGGCCTCGCTTTTTCAGCTGTTCCACCGTCGGGTGTACGGCAGTGCGCAGGAAGAGGGGCCGGGCCCGATTTAAGGTTTCCCAAGCCGCCAGGGACATGAGCGAGATGTCGCCCGGACCCAGACCAATAACCGTGATGTGTTTGCGCTGTTTGTTCATGGTCTTTACATCCATATATAGCTCATATATCAATAGTTTTTGCTTAAAAAGGCAGCCCGCATCGTAGCGGGCCTACCAAAAAAAGGTGAAGGATTGTTTTTGCCGTGATAGGCAGGGGACGCCATTACTTTACCATTTCCTTCAGCTGTTTGCTGGGGCGGAAGGCAGCGTTTTTCGAAGCGGGAATCTGGATGGGTTCCTTGGTGACCGGGTTGACGCCCCGCTTTGATTTCCTGCTCCGCACCTCGAAAGTTCCGAATCCGACCAGGGTGACTTTGTCGCCCTCGGCCAGAGCTTTGGCAATAGTATCCAGAGTTACTTCGATAATCTCGCCCACTTTTTTCTTGGTTAAATTGGTGGCATCAGCTACTTCAGCTATCAGTTCGCTTTTATTCACAGCTTAAGTCCTCCCTTAAATTGCCAGGTTCAGCTTGGTCAATTCTGTCCGGTGGGCAAAAATCCTGCCGTATAAGGGAAAAATAACGTTAATGCGAAAGGAGAGGGTGTAGCGAGAATGACCATACAACGCGACCAACAAAACAAGTTAGCAGGGCCGGCGACGCTCGTGACGGCGGCGGTGATGGCTCTGGCAGTGTTCGTGGTCTGCTCCGGAGGATGCGGGCAAAGGCAAACCATTACCAAACTGGAGAAGGAGCCGCAGGTGACCGTGATGATCGATCCCGTCACGGGTAGCACGAGAACCATGCCGATCGAAGAATATGTAAAAGGCGTGGTAGGCGGAGAGATGGGGCGGCTCCCGACCGAAGGCGGGGAAGAAGCGGACTGGCCGGAAAATGCCTATGCGGCGCAGGCCATATTGGCCCGGACCTTTACCATGGAGTTTCTCTCCACTCATGAAGACCAGACCATATCCACCAATGTAGAGGAGAGCCAGGCCTATAAGCCGGAAAACATCACGCCGGCCATATCCAGAGCAGTGGACAAGACCAGAGGTCTGGTGCTGGTGGCCGACGGTAAATATCTGCGCACCTGGTTTCATTCCTATAGCGGCGGCCGCACCGCCACAGCTCAGGAAGGTTTAAACTTCCAGGGAGAAGCCGCCCATACCAAATCGGTAACCTTGCCGGCAAACGAATTTGTGCCTGAAGAGCGGGCCAACTGGCAAGCCGAGTTTACCTTTGATGAAATTGCCGCCGCCCTGAAGGAGAAAGGGGTGGATGTCGGGCAGATCCAGGACCTGAGGGTGACCGGCAGAGGTCCGTCCGGACGGGTGACCGAGATTACCGTCGTGGGGAGCGGGGGCGAAAGGACGATCCATGGTGCCGACTTCCGATTGGCTCTCGGAGCGGAGAAGATGCAGTCCACCCTCCTTCATGAAGATGGCTTCCGTGCCGAGAACGGCCGCCTTTTTCTCGCCGGTAAAGGCTTTGGCCACGGCGTGGGCCTCTCGCAATGGGATGCCTATAAGATGGCCAAAGAAGGCCGGACTCCAGAGGAAATTGTGTTGGCATTCTACCGGAATGCCGCCATCGAGAAGGCTTGGGATTGACCGGAGTTTGACCGAAGATTGATCGGCATTTAGCGGCTTACCCTCACATACACTAGTGTATGGCAAGTGTATGGGAATGTATGGCAGTGTATGGGGGGTGAGCTCGTGGATAAACGCCGTCTGGAAATGCCGGCCGCTCCACAGGAAGCGCCTGTGGCCGGGCTACGGGGCCAGGTGGCCGGTGCGGGGTCCAACGCGGCGACTTTGGCCCGCCGCAAGCACCAGCTGACCCTGAAGGCCAGGGAAAGCCTGGCGGTGGACGGGGTGATCCGGGTGGAGAGCTTTGACGAAAACGAAGTGATTCTGGAGACCGATCTGGGGGGCATGATCGTCCGGGGCGATAACCTGCATATAAAAGAACTCAATCTGGAGGCAGGCACTCTGCATTTGGACGGTACGGTGCACATCCTGCAATATACCGGGGAAACCAGGGAGCAGAAAAGCAAGGGATTCATGGCCCGCCTGTTCAGGTAGTCGGCCGGATTGAGGCAGGCCAGAGGGAAAGCAAACAGAGGAAGGCGGTGCCGGCCCTGATTTGGCAGTTTGGTACCTTCGGCATTATGATCCTGACCGGACTGGCTTTGGGCGTGCTTTTCGATGTCTACCGGGTGATCCGCTCCTTGATCAAGCAGGGGTCGCTGAGCGCCATGCTGATGGATCTGTTCTTCTGGCTTTTGGCTACGCCCGCCACCTTCATCATGCTCCTCATCGGTAACTGGGGAGAGCTGCGTCTTTATGTATTTCTCGGTATAGCCCTGGGGTTATTCGCCTATTTTCAGCTGGTGAGCCCGCTCGTGTTATGGGCTTTGGTCACCTGGCTGCGCTGGATCGGTCGACTGACTGCCGGAGCGGTCTTCCATATCGTCAGGGCGCTGGGCGTGCCTTGGCGCCTCGGACGTTTGTTAGCCAGATGCCGGGTCTTCCGGCCGCAGCCCCCGGCGTGGTTTTCTGCTTTGATTTCAGGCTCCGGTATCGCCGGCTCCGGTGGCTCCGGTGCCAATGATTCAGGTTCCGGCAGCACCTCCCCCTGGCCACTCATCTCCACCCGGGCCGGCTATTTCTTTCGCCGGCCGCCCTGGGCTGGTCAAACCTGGCATTCCGTCATCACGCAATGGTGGCGGTGGCGGCACCTGGAATAAACCTATTGGACAAAATTGCTAATTCCAGCCGGCATAAAGAAGGAACATGATCGGGAGCGTGGAACGATTCCCCTATGCTATCCGATCAGGCTTCTTTATCAACATCAACATCATTGCCCCGGCGGCGCCGCCGGCGTCGGTGGCGCATCACCGCCAGGTTCTATAAGCTGGTGGTTTTGGCCGGACTAATCATCCTCTTCGTTTCCTATCTCTCCACCTTTATAACCATTGCCGGCTTGGAGCGCCAAATTCTCGGCATCAAAAAGCGCACGGCAGAGTTGGAGCAGCGGAACAAACAGCTGCAGGCGGAGCTGGATTATCTGGAGAGCGACGCCTACATCGAAGCGGAAGCCAGGGAGCTTTTAGGGATGGTCAAAGAGGGAGAAACGGCTTATTTGCTGGTGAGCCCACAGGCGCCTGAGTTTGTTGTAGAAAAACGCCCGAGGTCCGAGCCGGTGGTCCTACACTGAGATCTCCGTATCATATAAATGAGTAAATGAGGATAAGAACAGGTTGGACAAGTTGTTGACGCTCAAATCTATGAACCACGTATATAAAAAGATTCCTGTTGAATTTTGAGATATATTGACACAAAGTATGCTCCTGTGATAGTATCGACTAGCCGGTATCATGCGGCATAAATCTATAGGAGGAAGAAAAAAAGTATGGCCATTGAGGTCGGGAGTATTGTGGAGGGCAAGGTGACCGGAATCACCAATTTCGGCGCATTCGTGCAGCTGGAGGACGGCACCACCGGGCTGGTGCACATCTCGGAAGTAGCGGATGCCTATGTCAAAGACATCAAGGATTTTCTCCAGGAAGATCAGATCGTCAAGTGCAAGGTGATCAACGTCGCCAACGGCAAAATTGGCCTCTCCATCAGGCAGGTTAATTCCAGCGGAGCACGGGATTTCAAGTTCTCCCACAACCGGGGAGGGGGACGGGGCTCCCGTACTTTCGAAGACAAACTGGCCAAATTCTTAAAGGACAGCGACGAGCGGCTGGCCTCTTTGCGGCGAAGCCAGGATAGCAAGCGCGGCGGCAGAGGCACCAAGCGCGACTTTTAGGATATCCTGGCCGCATCTGAAAAAGGCATCATATACCACCTGCTAAATCCGATTTTGATAGGAAAGACATATGGGTAGCACCTGTCTGTGTTTCCGCCTGTTTGTCTAAAGGATAGGAACGGCGGGTATTCTCTACCTGGTACAGTTTCGTAGGGAGGCTCTGTCTTTGTTTTTGGAGCAACATCCCTGGTGGACATCCGTCGCTCCCGGCGATGAGGAAATTGTCTCCCGCCAGCTGGGGAGGAAAGCCCACGGCTTATTGGCGATAGCGCGCCGCTGCCGTTATGGCTGTCCCCAGGTGATTGTCAATTCGCCGGTGATGTGGGGTCCCGGCCGGCGTTCAGAGAGAAAGGCCGGCATTAAGCCGGATGAGCCGCGGGTGTTTCCCACCCTTTTCTGGCTCAGCTGTCCCTGTCTGGTCAAAGCGGTGAGCGAGCTGGAAAGGCAAGGATGGGTGGGCAGGTTGAATGCCTGGCTTCGGGAGAGCGGCCGGGAAGCTTTTATGAAGGCGGCACATGAGCGGGCTGCGGCAGAGCGGATAGCCGCCGCCAGAGAGAGAGACGGGGAGAAGCTGCGCCGCTATCATCCCGCTCAATGGCAGGTATTAGCCGAGTCCGGCATCGGTGGCATGAGAGAGAAAGCCGGGGTAAAATGCTTACACCTGCACCTGGCGGATTACCTGGCCGGGCCTTTCGGGGCGGAAGCCGGGGAGCGGCCGGTGCCGACGGTGGGAATAACTCCCGATGCCCGCCATGTTCCCGGTGCCCGCAATATCCTCGGCGCCCAGACCCTGGCTTTGCTTTTGGCTGCCGGGGTGGATATCACCGGGTGCACCGGCAAAGGAAGACCGTGTTGCCTGGGGAAAGAGAGAGGAGCCGGCGGTGCTCCAGCAGGCCTGGCGGTCCTGGACGTGGGCACCAACTCCTGCCGCCTGCTGCAGGGGCAAGTGGTGGAGAATGAACTCCACATTCGACCTGTGGTCATGGCCGTCACCCGCCTGGGTCAAGGCCTGAACAAGAACGGCCGGTTGACAGAGGAAGCCATAGAGCGCACTTTGCAAGGTTTGGACCGGCTGCTCGGCACGTCCACGCTGCCGCATCTTTCGCTACCAGCTTCCTCGCCACCATTTTCATCTCCAACTCAATCTCCTCAGACTCTCTCTCCTCCCCTGTCGGAGGGGCCTCTTTCCGGAGCGGAAGGCAGGATAGTGGCAGCCGTGGGCACAGCCGCCCTGCGCATGGCGGAAAATGCCGCCTCTTTTCTCATCCAGGCTTGGGAACGTCTGAAGCTGGCGGTGAGAGTGATCAGCGGCGAAGAAGAGGCCGCCCTTTCCTTTGCCGGAGCGCGCCGGGCCTTGATGGCCAAGCGGCAACGGCACCCGGACCTTTTCGCCGGGGATTCGGGTCGGCTGTTGGTGGTGGATATCGGCGGGGGCAGCACCGAATTCATGGCCGGAAGCTGGGACGGCACCCCCCGCTGGCTCAGAAGTGTGCCGCTCGGGGCGGTCAGCCTGATGGAAAAGGCCGTTTCCCGGCAGACCAATACCGTGGCAGCCATGCGGGAACAGGTGAGGGAGCTTTTGGCTCCGGTACTGGTCGACTATCGCCGCACCGTGCCGGAGGAAGCACCCCTGCTTCTGGCCGGGGTGGGCGGCACCTGGACTTCGCTCGCCGCTATCGATCTGGCGTTGGAAATATATGAGGCGGATAAAGTGACGGGCTATAGCCTGACGAGGGAACAGGTAGAGGCTCTGGCGGACAAGTTGGAAGCGCTGCCCCTCGCCGAGCGCCGGCGGCTGCCGGGACTGCAGCCGGAGCGGGCCGACATCATCACCTCGGGTGCGGCCATCGTCCTGGCGGTGATGGACACTTGGGCGCCGGATCAGGCAGTGGTCTGTGACGGCGACCTGCTTTTAGCCCTTCTCCACCAGCTTTTCCACGATTATTACAGCTTTGTCGAGTCCTAACTTTTCCAGCCAAGAAATGCATTGACCTTTGACCATGGGATCGGCATCGTCTATAATATATCTTGATCATTTGGTGTTGGTTTGAAATAAATTAGGCGGCAGGCCGGAGTGACGGAACGGCAGACGTTGGGGACTTAAAATCCTCTGGGCATAAAAAGCCCGTGCGGGTTCAAATCCCGCCTCCGGCACCAGCCTTTTTTTATTTGTAAGCAGGCCCTCACCTTACGCCAGCCCTTCTATTTTCTTCATCCTTTTCTTCGCCCAGGCTGTTGTTATTACCCTTCCTTCCAGGTTGTCTACTTTTCTTTGTTATTATAATATCTGCGCCCGGCTTCTAATTGGGGATGGCCGTCCATACATATTATTGATGCCGGCCGCACCGGACTATTTCGGATGAGACGGCGGCGTGGAAAGGAGTGTTGGCCAATTGGGACCAAATAGGATCGCCATCATCCCCAGGCGGGTGATTTGGCTGGGGGCTGCCCTGATCGTCCTGGCGGCGGCTCTGGCCTGGTGGTTTTGGCCCGACGGAGCTACCGAGATCAGGATCTATTCACCGGCAGGCTTTCGGGCGCTGGAAATAGTGGAAGGACGGTGCTGGACCGGGTCACTGGCCGCGCCGCGCCAGGGGGCCTTCCGTTGTATGTCGGGTAATGCCATCTATGATCCCTGCTTTGACATGGGCACCGATCAGGTGGCTTGTCCGGGCGGCAATCCGGCGCTTAATCAAGGGGTGCTGATCAACCTGGAGGAACCTTTGCCCGGACCCCCCGATGCCTGGGAAAACCCACCCGACCTGGACGATCCCGTACCCTGGTATGTGGCCTTGGCCGGTGGAGGGGAGTGTACCGTCCTTACCGGCACCAGGCTCCCGGATTTCCCCTATGGCTGCCGCTTTGAGGAGCGCGCCGATGCGCCGGGCGGTTATGGTATGCAGCCGCTGCCGCTGGCTGGAGATCCGGCCAAATATGCCACGGTGGGCGGTTTTTGGGATGACGAGACCAAAGATATCGTGGACCGCCTGGTCTATTTGGTGCGGGCGATGTGGCTGTGATCGAGCCGCCGACTTCAGCTGCGGCTGGAAGCCGGCCTGATCTCCGGCCAGGCCGGCCACATCTGCGGCATTAAGCCGGGCTATTTGACGGAGGAGCTTTCCGTCTGGATCAGCAAGCCGGGCCGGCGCATCATGACTCTGAGGTTGATCCGGATGTCGGCGGTCTTGAACTTGTCGCTCCAGCCGGCGTTATCCCAATCCTGCCAGGAGGCATAATGCCGGCGGAAATGCTCGCCGAAGCCGAAAATGTCGGTGCCCCAGTCCTGCGTTTTGCGCACCACCGCCGCCAGCCAAGCCTCCAGGCTCAACTTTACGGCCTCCTCAATGCGGTGCACGGCTTCCGACTGTTCCAGATCATCGCCCGAAGTGATGCTGTCTACATTCACTTCCAGCAACAGATCGACTTGCACCACGGCTATCTGGTCCTGGAAAAAAGTCTTGATAGCCGGCGGCCGGCCCGGCTTCAGGTTCACGGTGATTAAGCGCTTGGGATTCTGCGGTTCGGCGACGGTTAACACCCCTTCGGCCAAGGTGCCGGTGAGCAGGCGATAAGCCAAGGATTCATTGCCGTTCAGCTCGCCCACCATGCGGTCCCCTTTGAAGACGGCGAGCCCCAGCCACTCCACCACGCTGCCGCCTTCTCTGGGTATCTTTCCGGCGCTCGTGCTGCCCGGCGTGCGGGCCGGCGGTTCAGGAGCTTTGTCGGGCTGGCCCTTCTCGCCCTCATCTGCTTTCTCCTCTTCCTCCCCTTCGAGATCCAAGGTGATGAGGCCGCCGGCTTTCTTTTGTTCTTCCTTTTCCTGCTGGGCCAAGACCTCCTCGTTGACGGCGAGGATAGCCGCAACCGCTTCTCGTCCCGGGCTTCTCATATGGTTATAAAACCGGTTTACGGTCGGCAGCTCTGAATAGCCGGTTAAATCGGCCATCCTGTGCACCAGTTCGACATATTTGGCAATGTTCACGTCGAGGAACGGGCGGTTTTCCATCAGGAGGCGTATCGGATCGCCTTTGGATATAGCCACATACATATTGCTGCGGGTTTCGGGGAAGCGCAGGATGGGGGTGATCTCTTCCTCCAGGCCTTCCCTGGCGAATTCTTCGGAGATAAGCAAAAGGCGGGCATGCTCCAGGCTGATCTGGCGCTCGATATAGGTTTGCATGGCGTTTATGCCGGAAAGGATGCTCGGGGCATCCGTGCTGGTGATCAGATAGAGTTCCTGTTCCCCGCCCCCGCCGCCTATAGCCTGACCTTGTACTTTGCCGACCAGCCGGGCGATGGGCACCCGGATGCCCACTTTCACCTTATTGATGGTGGATTTGTCCACGGCGATGGTGAAAACATGAGCCACTTCGTCTACCTCGGAAAACGACCGGCAGCCGCCGCCGGCTGCGGCCAGTATAGATAAAAGGAGAAAGACGGTTATGGGCCGCGGCAGCGGGCGGTGCCTGGTCGTTGTGGTCATTCTCCAGCTCCTTACCTGCTTCATCGTCTTCTTCATCGCCTTCTTCATCGCTTTCATCGCTTTCATCACCTCTCACCGTCACCGGCAGGAACCGGACCGCCCGCCGTTTGCCGTGCTTTCCTGGCTGTCGACCAGAGGTAGAGGCCGGCGGCCAGCAAAGGCAAGGCCAAAGTGACCAAGCCGCCTCTCAGGCGCAAGAGGTGCCAGGAGATAGAGGCGGCCTCGACATAATTGTCGGGCAGGAGAGCGAGTGCGAAACACAAACCGGCATATGGTACCATAAGCGGCACCCCGTCCTTAATGGAGAAAGTATGCCGATAGATGAAGAGACCGGCATTATATAAAACGGCGATCTTTAAGATGCTCCCCAGGGCCCAGGTGACGAAGAACACCGATTCCAGGCGCTGCAGGAAGATGCCGATGGAGATGGAGCGGGAAAGCATGTAATAGGGCAGGGTCAGCTCCCGCGCCACCGGGTAGGGGAAGGCCATGCTGATCGACAGGATGATAAACACCTGCACCACCATAGTGACGGCCAGAGTGGTGAGGAGCATCTTCAGGCGGGGCACGCCGATTTGGGCCTGGCCGGCAAAGATGGCGATGATCAATATTTCACCCATGGCCCCGGCTGCCAGCGCCCCGCTTAAGATGGTGTTCCGGAAGCCCAACCCCAACAAGGGATACAAAAATTCGCTGCGCCAGTTGGTGACGCTGATAGCCATGAGGACGAACACGCCGGCCGCAATGAACGGCAAGGCCACATAACAGCTTTTGGCCAGGGAGTTGAGGCCGCGGTAGCCGGCATAGACGCTGAAGAGGAGAGTCCCTCCCACCACAATGCTGATGGATATCTCCGGGATGGAGGTCATGATGATGGCTTCGCCCAAAAGCCGGGCCGTCAAGGCTGCCCCGAGGGAGAGATGCAGCCAGATGATAATATTGGCCGCTTTCCCACCGCTGGTGCCGAAGGCCCGGTTCATCAGATCGGGCAGCCCTTCACCGGGCATCTTTTCCAGAACCAGGCCGACGATAAAAAAGACGGGCAAGGCGACGAGCGCAGAGATGATGAGGGAGAGATAGGCGGCATTGCCGCCGATTTCAAAATAGCGGCGGGGGACATCGAAAAACAAGAGCACGTTTTCCGTCAAAAGGCCCAAAGATAATAGCTCCGCACCGCCCAAGCGGTTATATATCCTCACCGCCTAGCTCTCCTCCTCCGGTCCTCTGTCTCTGTCTCTGTTTCTGTCTCTGTCTCCATCTCTGTCACTGTTACTCTCTTGGTCGTCATCAGCCGTTTGCTCTTTACTGCCGGTTTGGCCGGTTTGCTCAAGGGTCCATAGTCGGCTGATATCGGGTTGCTTGCGCCGCCGGCCGCTTTGCACCTGCAGGTAATCCGGGCGGGTGGCCTGGGAGAAGATCGGTCGGCGCAGGACGATATCGCTATCCACCTTCGTGGCCGGAGCCACCGGGGAGAGATAGCCGACGCCGAAGCTGGTGAGACCGGCCGTGTAGACCAGCTGGAAGGCCAAGCCCAGCACGATCCCATATAGGCCCATGCTCCAACCCAGGACAATGTATATAAAGCGGATGATGCGGGTGGAAAACTGCAGGGAATAATCGGGAACGGCAAAGGCCGCCAGAGCGGTGATGGCCACGACGATGATCAGTATGGGGCTCACTATGGCGGCCTGGACCGCCGCCTGACCCAAAACGATGGCGCCCAAAATGCCGAGGGTGGGACCTACCACTCCAGGCACCCTAATACCGGCCTCACGGATCATCTCGAAAGATAGTTCCATCACCAGGACTTCGCCCCAGGAAGGCAGGGGTACGCCTTCGCGGGCGCCGGCAATGGCCAGGAGCAGGTCTGTGGGGATCAAGGCTTGATGATGGTTGATGACCGCCAGGTACACCCCGGGCAATAGATAGGCGACGAAGATGGCGAACACCCGGATCAGGCGGATGAAAGTGCCGAAAAAGGGCCTCATGTATAAGTCCTCAGGCGTTTTGATCAGGTTGAACAAGGTGGTGGGTACGATCATGACGAAGGGGCTGCCTTCCAGCACGATCACCACCTTGCCCTCCGACAGCATGGCGGCGGCGCGATCAGGTCGCTCGGTGGTGGTCACCTGGGGGTAAATGGAGAAGGGATGGTCTTCGATCATCTGCTCGACCAGACCCACTTCCCGCAGGAAAGAACCCCTGATCCCGGCCAGGCGGCGCTTTACCTCGGCCACCAGAGCCGGGTTGGCGACATGAGCCATATAAAGGATCATGGCCGTCATGTTTTCCCCGATGTCCACCGTTTCGGTGACCAGTCCGCGATGGCGTACCGCTTTGCGGATCAAAGCGACATTGACCCGCTGACTTTCGGTAAAGGCTTCCTGGGGGCCCCGGACCACTGCCTCCACCATCGGTGTGGTTACCGAACGGTTGGGGAAAAAACGCGTTTCGACGACGGCGGCCTGTGCCACCCCGTCCATGAATAACACCGTTAAACCGTTCAGCACAGCGGAGACGGCGTCGCTCATCTTGTCGATCATTTTCAGCTGGTGCACCGGCAAGAGGTGATCGAGCAGAGCCTTGAAATCACGCTTCGACAAGTTGGAGGTGGGTTCGAGCTGCTCCGAAGGGCTCTGGAAATGGCCGGAGAGCACCATCAAAGGTTGCAGGATGCTATACATCACCCAGTCGGAATTCACAATGCCGTCGATATATACAATCATGCCTCCCCTGTCTTGGGGCAACACGAAGTCCCTGATCACCACATCTTTGTTTTGCGGCAAGTAAAAATGCTCGGCCAAAAGGCGGCGGTTGGTTTCGAGATCGGGGGAGATAAAATCGTCGCCGTCTTCTTTCCCGCCATCGTCTGTACCGCCGCCGCTGGTCCCGCTGTTGCTCGCCTCGGTCTCTCCTTCTCCGGTCGTTCTGCTTTTCAGGTCTTTGGTCTTGATGGGTTTGCGGAGGCGCCTAGTGGGGGTTTGGAGAGGTTCTGCCACCGGCTTTTTCTCTCTGTCATTGTCCGACTCTCTCTCCAACTCTTGCGAGAGTGAGCCTTCAAGCAGGATGAACGGTTCTCTGGCCGACGGGGTGTAGGTGAATAGGTTTTTTATTATCTTGCGCCACTGCAAATGATTACTCTTCCTTCCTCGCGCCAGTGTTCAGATATTGGATAAATAAGCCGCCACAATAGGTAGCGCCAGGGAAATGACGGTCAGAAAGACCACGCCGAAGGAAGCCGTCTTCTCCTTTTGATCCCACAACCAGAGGGCATAGGCCATGCTACGCACGGCTGCCACCACGAGGATGCCCAAGCCCAGCAAAGTCCACATCTGCTTAATCTGTCCCACCTTCTGTTAATGCAGTCGGCCTGCTATTAAATGGTTTCCATTAACGGAAGAAGACATACCAGGAAGAAGAGGAAAGAGCTGAAGAGGGGGAGGGGGAGCAGAGGGGAGAGAAAAGACGGGCTATGAATAGTCGAGCACGTCCTGGCGACTCTCTGGAGAACCTCACTTCCGCCGGCATGTCCATTTCTTTCTCCAAATGTGGATGGGGGGTGTGAGGGTGTCCAAATATGGACGCAATCTAGCCGAGAGTGTCCAAATTATCCCCTCAAGGTTACGGTTAGGGCCGTGGCGAGCGGTTTCAGGAAAGAAATGGAAGGAGATGTGGGGGAAAATACCATATACTGGAAATATCCGCCCTTCACCGGCTCGGTGCCGACCTGTTGTGGCATGATTTGGACACCGCCCAACCCATCCGGTCGGATAGCGGAATAATTTAGACACCACCTCGCCATGCCGGCGGCATACGGTGGCATGTGGTGTCGGGCGTTGGCCTGCCTCTGCGAAGAGTCTTACGCCTGCCGGCATGTCCATTTCTTTCTCCAAATGTGGATGGGGGTTGTGGGGGTGTTCAAATATGGACGCAATCTAGCCGTGGTGTCCAAATTATTCCCTCAAGGTTACGGTTGGGGCTATGGCGAGCGGTTTCAGGAAAGAAATGGAAGGAGATACGCTGAAAATTACCATATACTGGAAATATCCGCCCTTCACCGGCTCGGTGCCGACCTGTTGTGGCATGATTTGGACACCGCCCAACTCATCCGGTCGGATAGCGGAATAATTTAGACACCACCTCGCCATGGCCGGCGGCATACGGTGGCATGTGGTGTCGGGCGTTGGCCCGCCTCTGCGAAGAGTCTCACGCCCGCCAGCATGTCCATTTCTTTCTCCAAATGTGGATGGGGGGTGTGAGGGTGTCCAAATATGGACGCAATCTAGCCGAGAGTGTCCAAATTATTCCCTTAAGGTTACGATTGGGGCCGTGGAGAGCGGTCTCAGGAAAGAAATGGAAGGAGATACCCCAGAAAATTACCATATACTGGAAATATCCGCCCTTCACCGGCTCGGCGCCGATCTGTTACGGCATGATTTGGACACCACCCAACCCATCCGGTCGGATAGCGGAATAATTTGGACACTACCTCGCCGTGGCCGGCGGCATACGGTGGCATGTGGTGTCGGGCGTTGGCCCGCCTCTGCGAAGAGTCTCACGTTTGCTGGCATGTCCATTTCTTTCTCCTAAAGTGGAAAGGGTCTATGGGGGTGTCCAAATATGGTCGCAATCTAGCCGTGGTGTCCAAATTATTCCCTCAAGGATACGGTTGGGGCTATGGCGAGCGGTTTCAGGAAAGAAATGGAAGGAGATGTGGGGGAAAATACCATATACTGGAAATATCCGCCCTTCACCGGCTCGGTGCCGACCTGTTGTGGCATGATTTGGACACCACCCAACCCCACCCGGATAGATAGCGGAATAATTTGGACATCCTCATTGCGGTCAGTGGCGCGTGGCAGCGGCGGTGGTCTTTCTAGCAAGATGAAATACTCTCGGTCAATCCATCAACTGGGATACTTAACTCTCGATAGAGACCTAACGAATCTCTGTAGAGAATCTCCCGCCCGCCAACGTGTCCATTTCTTACTCAAAATGTGGATGGGGGTTGTGGGGGTGTCCAAATATGGACGTAATCTAGCCGTGGTGTCCAAATTATTCCCTTAAGGTTACGGTTGGAGCCCTGATGGGTGGTTTCAGGAAAGAAATGGAAGGAGATACGCCGAAAATTACCATATACTGGAAATATCCCCTCTCCACCGGCTCGGTGCCGGCCTGTTACGGCATGACTTGGACACCACCCTACCTCACCCGGTCAGATAGTGGAATAATTTGGACACTCCCTCACCGTGGTCGGAGGTGTGTGGTGGCATGTAGTGGTGTGTGGTAGTGGGCGATGAGATGCATTGTACAATTAGAGAATGCATATGGACATGCCTTGAGCTGCTGATTTACCCCATCCAACTGCAAACTCCCTGCGTAAAGGCGATTGTTTTCCATCACCGTTGGGAGATCGTGTAGAGGCAGGGAGAAGGTGGGTCGAAAGCAGGTAGAAGGCGGTGAGGCTCTTCGATATTTTTCGAGATTTTTCTAGCAGGGCTGGATCAACTTTGTCCCGAAAACCTACAGGCTATGATAGATAAATCGATGTTAGCCTATAAAATACAGCAGTTGCAGAACGCCGCCGCCTCCCTGTGCCGTTCCTGCAAACACAACGACAGCGGTGCCTGCAGTGGGGCCAAGTGCCGGGCGGTCATGCGCATTTTGCATGAGTTGGATCCATTGGTCTCCGCCTATTTTCGCCTGGAAATTACCGAGAAGCGGCTATTGCCTCCGCCGCCGGGAGTGGCTCACCGGCAGTGCTTGCTGCCCTTTTCCGTTGCCACGCCGGAGATCAGGCAGATGATGTATGCGGCGCTGAGAACCGGCGCGCCGGAAGAGGTTGCCGCCACAGCGGCGGCGGAAGCGGGAGAGACGGTGGCATCCACGGAAGTTATGGATCCGTATGGCACGACAGAAACGGCGGATCCTAATTATTTCGAAGACATCGAGGAATGGCGGCGGTGCGCCTACACTCCCTTACCGGACCAGGCTCTCTTCGATGAACTTTTCCCTTCCTTGTTCCGCCGGGAATACCACAGAGCATAAAGAGACAGTTGCGCAATAACAGCAGGAAATCATCCTAAAACCCATAATATTATTTTCATCCATTTCTCATCAATACCAAAATAACGGAGATGAGCAGGATGAAAAAGGTATGGCGGGTTATCCCGATGCTGCTTGTTCTGTTGGTATTTATCTGCAGTTGGCCGGTACTGCCGGCAGCGTGGTCGCAGGTTTCGGAGTCAGAGCCCATAACAGCGAGCGCCACGTGCGAGATCACCTTTGCGCTCCTGGATAAAGAGGGAGCCGTCTGGTTGACCGGTCTGGCTGCCGCTCCATCTGCGCCGGGAAAAGCGGAGGAGGCGGTGATGCTACGCCTGGCGCAAAAGCAGGTGGGCTGGTTCATGCGCTGGGAGCTACAGTTGGCCGCCACACCCGGGCTCCTGCCGCTGGGCTTGATCACCGGCAGGGATGCTTCTCTGGAATGGATTTCCATTCCCACCGACGAGTTACCGGCCTCCGAAGGGCATACCTATCAATCCCTGATGTCTTACGACCCGGAAAAGGGGCGCCTGTCGTTCTTATATAAAAACCTCACTCAAGACCTGGTGATTGCCGCGGCGACTGTGGAGTTAGCCGCCCCTTCTGCTCCCCTACAGGCGATGGAACCGGAGGCAGTGGCCGGGAAATATATGCATATCAAGGACTATCGGATCGAGCAGGTATATCATCCTCTCGGTGTACCGCTGGTCATGGCGGATTTTCTCTGGCGGCTGGTGTTGATCACCGACGGACAAAAATATGAGCCCAAATATGATTACATCATCAGGCCTGACGAAACCAATACAGGCTTGCAGCTGACGTGGCCGGGTAGCCAGGTGTCGGGAGAAGTGTATTTCTACCTCGTTCCGGACGATGCTGCCGGCACCGATGCGGAGGGCGGCCGGCTGCTCTTCTCCTCCGCCTGGAAAGCCACCCCCGAAGTTCTGGCCATTCCCTGGCCGGAATTATCTTTTGGTAATTACCGCTTGCGGGTGGAATATGAGGAAGGAGAGGTGCGCTGGTTGCTCGGCGAGGCTCCCCTACGTTATATCTACGACCAGGTGAAAAACGGCGTGGAAGTGATCGAGCGCACACCGGAAGGGGAGTTGGCAGTGGAACTCACTTTCTCCTCCGATCAGGGCTTGGCGGAGATACCCTTCGAAGTGCGCATAGACTTTAAGCCCGATCGGCTTCCGGGGGTCGCGGCCAGCTCTACCGGTGTAGCCAGCTCTACCGGTGTAGCCAGCTCTGCCGGTGTTGCCGATGTTGCCGGCTTTGCCGGTGCTGCCAGCCCGGCCGGCCCGGCCGGTGCCGCTGACACAGACCATACCGCCGATACCGCCGCCTTCAGCCGGACTTTCTCCTTTACCGTCACGGCCAAACCCGGTATGACATATAAACACACTGTGCTTACTCCCCTGCCGCCGCTCTCCGGCATTGCCGAGGTGACTGTCAAGTCTTTGCAGCCAGGATTACAGTTGAGCACAGGAAAGAATAATTTCGTGGTGGAGAGGGCCCCGGCCTTCACCGCCGCCTTTACGGGAGAACATTTGCTCAACAATGTGGAAGGGCGCCCGCTTATGGTTAAGGAAGGCGATCCCTATCCCAAGCTGAAAGTGTCCTCCCTTTGGACCGGCTTGTTGCATGTTTCAATTGTCCATGAAAACAAACCTCCGGTTGTCCTGTCCCCGGTACTTTTGTCCGACGGTGTGCCTCAGGAGATCGCCCTGACCTCCTCCACCGCCGCCGGCGGTGGCACTGGTGAGGACGCCGTGCAAGCAGGAAGTTATGAGGTTCATCTGGAGCTGGTGAGGGAAGGCTTGGCCTCTGCCTATCAGACCCTTTACTTCACTGTTTTCCCCGGGCAGGATAAAGAAAACTGGCCCAACAGCCGGACGGAAGCCTTCTACCTGGACGACTCCGGACGCTTGCGCTATGTGCCCGACTACCTGGGCAACAAGATCCCGGACTTCTCCTATGCCGGCTATGGCGGGGGTGGCGTGCCCATCCCGCAGGTGCCGGTGAAGGTGACGCTGGAGCCCATTCCCGGCGAAGCGGACGCCACTATGCGCATCCAGGCGGCGATCGACGAAGTGGCGAAGCTCTCCCCCGATGAAAATGGTTTCCGTGGGGCGGTGCTGCTGAAAAAGGGTGAGTATAGAGTAAGCGGTACCATCAACATCAACACCGGCGGCATCGTGCTGCGGGGTGAAGGTGACGGCGAAGACGGCACTATTTTGATCGCCTCCGGCAACAAGAGCCGGAACCTGATCGTGATCTCAGGCGGGATGACGCCGGGCAAGGTAGGCACGGCGCGGCGCATCACCGATGTATATGTGCCTGTCGGGGCCCGCTCCTTCCATCTGGAAGATGCCTCCGGCCTTAAAGTGGGCGATCTCATCGCCGTACGGCGGCACGGCAATGCCCAGTGGATCAACCATATCGGTATGAATCGCATACCGCAGCGAAGTGACGGCGGCGACATTGTCCAGTGGGAACCGTTCACCCTGGAGTTTGAACGGACGATCACCGCCATCGACGGCAATTTGGTGACTATCGACGCTCCGCTCATGAACGCCATCGACGAGCGCTGGGGCGGCGGTGATGTCCTGCTGATGCAGGAAGGGCGCATCAGCGGCGTGGGTGTGGAGAACATGCGGGCGGTGAGCGAATTCGACAGTTCCGTCGTCTGCCGCCAGAGCGGCGCCACCTATTATTGCGATGAGGCGCACGCCCAGTATATGGTGCAGTTCAGCAATGTAAAGAACGCTTGGGCCAGAAATCTGACGGCGGTGCATTTCTTCCACGGCGTGGCGGCGATGAGCAGGAACAGCAAATGGGTGACTGTGGAAGACAGCCGCAGCTTAAAGCCGGTGAGCCAGCTCACGGGCAGCCGGCGCTATCCGTTTTATATATCCGGACAGCTGGTATTGGTGCAGCGCTGCTATTCTGAAGATGGACGCCATGCCTTTGCAGTCGATTCGCGGGTGGTCGGTCCCAACGTCTTTCTTAACAACACCGCCATAAGAGATTACGCCAACAGCGAGCCCCACCATCGCTGGTCGGTCGGCGGTTTGTATGACAATGTCGCCGGCGTAATCGCCATTGAAAACAGGCTGTCCTTCGGTACGGGCCACGGTTGGGCTGGAGCTTATTATGTCACCTGGAACACCAAGGGGCGTCTCACCGTGCACAGTCCCCCCACGGCACTGAACTGGGCTGTGGGCCATGTGGGGGAGAAATCGCTCGGCTCCTTTGCCCCGCAGCCGGACGGCTATTGGATATCTTTCGGCCGCCGGGTTGAGCCGGAGAGTCTATACTTGCAGCAGTTGGCGGACAGGCTGGGGCCGGAAGCGGTGGCGGCCATCGGCTACCCGGAATATAAATGAGGCCGGAACATAGAGCGCTTTCTACCGATCACGATGTAGCGATAACGATGCCTGTCCTGCTCCGTGTAATAGTTGCTCTTTCCGGCGGCGGGCAGTTCATCGTAATGGTATAGATATAGACCTCCGGCGGCTTTGAGCTCCCAGGTCAGCTCGCCTCTGGTGTGCAGATGGAAGCGCAAGGGGATGTCGAGGGCGGCGGCCGAGGGCTGCCACACCCAGATGTCCCCTTCTTCCCAACCGGGCAGGGCAGCCGGAGACGGGAAAAGGTCGGGACTTTCCTCCTTACCTTCAACTGCGACCTCCGAGGTCTCTTCTCTGCCTATGCTTTTCTTTTCGCCAGCCTCTTCATCATATTCATCCACCTCATCTTCATCGGTGGAACCGGTTGCCATCAGGTCGGCGGCGGCCTGGCGGTCGGCGATGGTGCCGAGGAAGATACCGTCGGCGGTCAGCACTCTCCTTATTTCCCGCCACATGACCACCCGGTTTTTCCGCCCGGGGATCTGCGACATGAGCTGGGCCAACCCCAGCACATATGGGAAGGAATTGTCAGGTACCGGCAGGTGCAGGGGATGGGGCATATGGATCCATGCGATGGGGAGGCGGCGGGCGGCGGCAAGCGTCCGGGCCTGCTCCAACATGGACAGGGAGATATCCACTCCCGTGACCTGGTACCCCATCCGGGCCAGGGCGATGGCTTCCCGGCCGGCGCCGCAGCCGATATCCAGCACCGGCCCCGGCGGCGGACAAAAGCGCCCGATCAGCACCTCTTCCTCTGGACGCAGGCCTTCCTCCACCTCTTTGGCATAGGCCGCCACTTCCTCCGGGTGCTCATAACGCTCCCGCACAGGTTGCCAGAGCATATCATCTTGCCATTCGAATCGGTCGTCTTTCATATAAACTACAATACACTATATTATTGATTTGTCCCACCCCAATTGTCCCACCCCCGGAACGGCGGCGCCTCTTTTTTCACCTACATCCGGGCGAATAGCAGGCATAAACAGTGTGCGAAATTGTTCAAGACACTTGTTGTGCCGTTGGTGTACAAGGTATACTAAGCGGGAAAGCTGCTATAACAGCCTCTTTATAAGGTTTATAGGGGGAAAGCCGTGGACCTTGATCAGTTGGCAGAAAAGTGCCTGGAAAACAGGGAGTTGGTCTACCGGATGGCTATGCGGGGGGGAGGTGCCCATATGGGGGCGGCCTATTCCCTCACCGAGATTTTGTGCACCCTTTACTTTGCCGTTATGAAACATGATCCTACCCGTCCCGACTGGGAAGAGCGGGACCGGCTGGTGTTGTCCAAGGGGCATGCCGCCGTCGCTTTATACGCGGTGCTGGCCCAGTGCGGTTACATTCCTTATAAGATGATTGAGGAATTCGGCTCAGAGCAAGGGATATTGGCCGCCCATCCCAACATGCACACCGTTCCTGGGGTGGAGGTGAGCACCGGCTCTTTGGGCCACGGGATTTCCATCGCCACCGGCATGGCCTTGGGATTGCGTCTGAAGGGCAGCCGTTCCCATGTGTATTGCCTGGTCGGCGACGGCGAGTGCCACGAGGGGCAGCTCTGGGAGGCTGCCATGACTGCCGGGCATTATAAGCTGGGTAACCTGATCGTGATCGTGGATAAAAACGGGCATTGCAACGACGGGGTGACCAACAGCATCCTCAATGAGGAGCCTCTGGCGGACAAATGGGCGGCCTTCGGCTGGCAGGTGGAGGTAGCCGAGGACGGCCACGATCTAGCCAAGCTGGTGCCGTTGCTCCGCTCCACCAGGGAAAAAAGCGAGCGGCCGCGGGTGATCATCGCCATAACGGAAAAAGGTCACGGTTTGCCCACCTATGCCGGGCGGACGGAGAGCCATTATTTGACCAGCGCCCAGCTCGCTGGGGAGAAGCTTGTCGGGGGAGGCGGGGGGAAATGACCGAAACCAAAGTGAAGATCCAGTCCATGCTGCAAGCCTATGCCGAAGAAATGGAGCTCCTGATGAGGGAGAATGAGCGCCTGGTGATGGTCACCGCCGACCTCTCGGTCTCCTGCAAGATCACGAATCTATATGAGCGGTTTCCGGAGAGATGCATCAACGTCGGTATCGCCGAACAGAACATGGTGAGTGTGGCCGCCGGATTGGCTCGGGAAGGCTTTCTGCCTTTTGCCCACACCTTCTCCGTCTTTGCCAGCATGCGCAGTTGCGAGCAGTTGCGCACGGACCTATTCTACACCGGACTTAATGTCAAGCTGGTCGGCACCCATTCCGGCATCAGTCACAGCCTCTCGGGCTCCTCGCATTTTGCCATTGAAGATATGGGGATCGTGCGGGCTATGCCGCAAAGTTATCTGGTGGCGCCGGCCGATGCCTTGTCCACCCGCCGGCTCCTCCGGCAGCTGGTCTCCCTGGAGCGTCCGGTATACCTGCGCCTGGATCGCAATCCTCTGCCGGTGTTATATACAGACGACCTGGCGGCAGGGCAGCTCGTCCTCGGACGGGCTGTGGAGCTCCGGCAAGGAAAAGAGGTGGCTTTTATCGCCACCGGAGCCATGGTACACATAGCTTTGGCTGCCGCCGACCTTCTTAACAGCCGCACCGGGCTCGTCGCTACGGTGGTGGATGTGCATACGGTCAAACCCCTGGATGAGGCGATGATCGAGCGGGTAGCCGCCGGCCATTCCTGCCTGTTTACCGTGGAGGAGCACAACATCACCGGCGGTCTGGGCAG
>DULU01000066.1 GCA_012840225.1 Bacillota bacterium | reverse complement strand
GGCTTGCAGCCTCTCTCCCCCGCCGCTCCCGCTGCGGTCATTGAAGGGCTGGAGGAATTATACGGAAAGCTTTATGCCTGAGGTGAGGAGTTCCGGCTAGGCGTCTGTTGCTTGTCCGGCCTGCCGGCTCCGGGAGCTCCGGTGGGGTATACCGGTCGCCACCAGGCCGATGCCGGCAAAGGCCAGAGCCCCAAAGACGGTATACATAGCCGGGAAGCCGATGTGCATGCCGATGGTGTAGCCGACCAGCGGTCCGGTAGCCGAGCCGGCATCGATCCAGTTGGTATAGACGGAAAGGAAGCGCTTGCTGTCCCCGCTCTCGGTGGCCATATCGCCGGCGACCGTATCCAGGGCTACCTCCAGCCCGGCACCGGCAGCCAAAGCCAAAGCGATGACGGCTACGGTGTATCCCGGATGCGGGGTAAAATTGATGAACGCCAGGGCGGAAAACTCCGCCAAAGCCAGGGCAGCAAGCGTCGAGCGCCGTCCCAATTTGTCTATGACTACGCCGAACACCGGTCCCAGCACTGTGTTGCAGAGCCACATCCAGGCCATAAGGAGACCGCTTAAGGTAGCGATGCCCATGAGGAGCTCTGCGGCATCAGCCCTCTGCTTCAGGTAATAACCCATGGTGGTGGAAAAAAGCGCCAGGAGAAAATAATTGACGGTGACGGCCGCATAAAAAAGAAGGCGCCGCCAGGGAAGCCCGGCAGGTGACGGCGTACCGGCAGCCGTAACCTTGCTGGAAGGAAGGGCCGCAGCGGAAGACCTGGTCGTGCCGCCCCTCCCCTCAGCACCGCCGGCACCACCAGCGTCGCCGGCACCACCAGCGTCGCCGGCACCACCAGCGTCGCCAGCACCACCAGCGGCGCCGGCCGATCCGGTGCTATCCCTTTCGATATCCCTGAACGGGCGGATTTTCCAATATATAGGCACAGCCAGGGCACTGGCTACGGCCATCACCAGCAGGGCCGTCCGGAAACCGTATAAGTCGGTGAGCAAGCCGGCGGCGATAGCGGCTACCAGGCTGCCGCTCCGGAACACCCCTCTGAACACTCCCATGCGGGTCCCCTGGGTGACGGGGGGACCGGAGATGGCCGACAACAGGCCGCCCAAACGCAGGAGAGACCAGCAAAAACCCCATAAGATGCGTCCGGCCATCAGCGCGGCCACGGGTAAGGAGGTCGCCCAAACTATGGTGGAGAGGACCGAGCAGAGCAGGGCGACGCCGAAAGGCTTTTCCGCGCCGTAACGGGCCATTATCCGGCCGGCCAAAGTGTTGGTGGCCAGACGGGCAAAGCGGTTGATGGAAAGCACCAGCCCTGCCGTGGCGGCGCTGATGTCTATCACATCCACCTGTGTCGGCAGCACGGCATACAGGGCGGAATCCCCCAGGATGGCCATGCCGACGCCGCCCGACACGGCCACCGTGCGCCATAAAGCTCGTCTGCTCAGCCGGGCATCTTCCGTTGGTGTAGCGGCACTCTTCTCTGTATGCAGCATGTTCTATTTTCCCGCCTATCCGGTGATATTCTCGTCGTCTTCCTCTTCGTTCGCATCTTTTCTTCCAGGTCCGGTATGGAAAGAGGAATGCAACAGGTGCAAGCGAAGTGGTGCGGAGATGAGCCTTCCGTGTCCGGCTAATTGCCGGTGATACCGGTGCTGCCGGTGGCCACAATGGCCATGGTGGTATCAGTGGTAATTATATAGAGAGGTCGAGAGATGAGCAAAGCAAAAATGATCGCCGCCGTGAAACTGGATACCCTGCGTCGTCCCAGCGCCCTATGGGAATATTTATCCACCACCAGCCCTGGCCCGGCCTTGCCGGCTGCTTTACAGCAAGCCGGGGTGAGCGGCATAGAGCTTTCCTGCGACATTTATGGCCGCCCCGATGAAGATAATGAGAGGTTCAAGGCCATCAAGCAGGAAATCCGGCGCTGGCAGGATCTGGGCTTCAGCGTCCTGTTGCATCCATATGCCCACAGCCAGGCCGATCCGGCCGCTTTCACCGGTCCTGCCTCCCCCGCCGCCGCCACCTTACAGCAGATGATCGATTTGGTCGCCGGCCAGGTGGTCGCCTTAACCTATCATCCGGCCGAGACTTACCTGGAGGAAGCCGGCTTCGATCCGCGGCCCTACCGCGCCCGCTACCTGGAAGCTTCCAAAGCCTTCTTCCGGTATGGCTGGGAATATATAGAAAAAAGCAGCCTGGACGTCACCCTCCTCTGCGAAACGGCATGCCCGGTGGTGAGGGCGGATATGGTACGCCTCCGCTCAGGCGATCGGCCGGAGGAAGTACAGGCCATCCTCGGGGGAAGGAAGAAGGGCATCTGCCTTGATACCGGCCATTATCTGTTGGCCGTGCGCCATCTGGGTGCCGGTGATATCCCGCCTTTCCTGGCAGCCGTCAATCACATGCATCTCCACGATGTGGCGGCAGTGGGCGATCACCAACCTTTGAGCCCGACCGCCACCCAGGTGCTCACCTATTTCCGGCTGGCGGTCGCCGCCGGCGGCCTGAAATCCTATACCCTGGAATATAACCTGAACAAGGTGGTGCCGGAAGCAGAGAAAGAAAAACCTGAGGTGGCCGTCTTGAACCACCTCAGGGAGACCATAACTTTGCTTGAGCAAAATCGGCTGCAGGCCGAACAATAAGCAGCCGCCACAATATGCAGCCGCAATTACCGGCACATCATTCTTTTACCTTGACCTCTTCCAACGGTTTCCAGTTGCCGAACACGGGCTGCGGACCGGGAGTGGGGGCCGCCCAGCGCACCGCATTGATGATCACCTGCTGGATCTCCGGCTGGTAATAAACCGGGTAAGTCTCATGGCCCGGCTGGAAGTAGAAGATTTTGCCCATGCCGCGCTGGAAGCAGCAGCCGCTGCGGAAGACTTCGCCGCCCGGGAACCAGCTGATAAAGACCAAAGTGTCCGGAGCGGGAATGTCGAACCGTTCCCCATACATCTCCTCATGAGGTATCTCAAAATATGGAGGAAGTCCGGCAGCTATGGGGTGACCGGGCTCCACCACCCATATGCGGGAGTGCTCGCCGATTTCCCGCCATTTCAGATTGCAGGTGGTGCCCATCAGCTTCTTGAAGATTTTGGAGAAATGGCCTGAATGCAGGACTACCATACCCATGCCGTTCAGGACCCGGCTGTGCACCTTGTCCACCACCTCATCGGCCACCATCTTATGAGCCCGGTGCCCCCACCAGATGAGCACATCGGTGTCGGCCAGCACCTCATCGGTCAGGCCGTGCTCGGGTTGATCAAGGGTGGCGGTCCTCACGGCGAAACCCTCTTTGGCGAGGAATCCGGCAATGACGCTGTGGATGCCGTCGGGATAGATGCGCTTGATTTTCTCATTCATTCTCTCGTGCTGAAATTCATTCCACACTGTTACCTTGATAGACACTTCTCTTCCTCCTCCACCTTTTGCAACAGCTTGTCAAGGTTCTTCTTTAGTCTTCTGCGCATTCCTGCTAAAAATTAGGCTGTCATCCGCCGTGAAACCTTGACTATGACAGCAGCGCCCGACAGGAAAGGAGAAGATAAGCAGGGATAGATGAATCAACTTCAGAATTATGTCGCCGGGAAAGCACGGCGCCTGAAGCGGTGCCTGAGTGAGGAGCTGAAAACTGTGAAAAAGGATATGGCCACGAGCCGCGATACATTTGCACACGCCGGTGAGGTGGAGTTTACGGAAAAGGATTATCAAAACCACCACATATTCGCCAGAAATGTCAGGCCGGCGCACAGCGGACTGATCCCTTTCGCCGAGCGCACTGCCGCTCTGAGCGGGGAAAAAGGGGCATCGCCCTGGTTTATGTCACTGAACGGCACCTGGAAATTCCATTATGCCGAGGCACCGTTCCTGGCTCCGCCGGAGTTCCAGCAAAGCGATTTCGACGACCGGGACTGGGACGACATCACCGTGCCGGGCAACTGGCAGATGCAGGGATATGGCCGGCCTCATTACACCAACATCATGTATCCGATTCCGGTGGATCCGCCCAATGTGCCGTCGGACAATCCCACCGGCTCCTATCGGCGCCGCTTTTATCTGCCGGAGGACTGGGCGGAACGCCGGGTTTTCCTGAGATTCGAAGGTGTGGATTCCGCCTTTCATGTCTGGGTCAACGGCCGACCCGTCGGCTATAGCCAGGGCAGCCGCACCCCGGCCGAGTTCGACATTACCGCCATGGTCGGACCGGGAGCAAACACCCTCGCCGTGCGCGTCTACCAGTGGTCTGACGGGAGCTACCTGGAGGATCAGGACATGTGGTGGCTCTCGGGCATCTTCCGGGATGTCTATCTTTATGCCACCCCCCAAATCCACATCAGGGATGTCTGGGCCAAGCCGGAGCTCGATGAGAACTATCAGGACGGGCGGCTCGCCCTGCGCTTCCTGGTCGATAGCTACCGGCCTGCCGGCGACGCCGCCGGTGGTGGCGGTGGCGGCAGCCAGGACGACCAAAGCGGCCAAGTCACCGTCAAGGCCGAACTGCTGGATGCCGACGACCGGCCGGTGGCGGCGGTGGAGATCCCCCTGCCGCAACCCCTATCGCAGGGCCAGAGCCAGGGGGACCAAGCCGGCGTGGCATTCGCCCCGCCTGAATACCGCCTCTCGCCGGAAGCCGTCCCGGCCGCCGTTCACGAGCTCCAGGCGGTCATGGACGTCGAGGCGCCGCATAAATGGACGGCCGAGACACCTTATTTATATAAACTGCTCATCACCCTGGAGGACGCCTCGGGAGAGGTGCTGGAGATCATGGCCCTCCACACCGGCTTCCGCACGGTGGAGATCAAAAACGGGAACCTCCTGGTCAACGGCGTACCCGTGATGATCAAAGGTGTAAACCGGCACGAAATGCACCCCATCCTGGGCCGGGCGGTGCCATATGAAACCATGGTGCAGGATGTTATCCTGATGAAAACGCACAACATCAACGCCGTGCGCACCTCGCATTATCCCGACGACCCGAAGTTTTACGACCTCTGCGACAGATACGGCCTATATGTCTGGGATGAAGCCGATCTGGAATGCCACGGCTTCCAGCTCGCCGGGGATATCAATCGCCTCTCCAACGATCCGGATTGGGAGGCAACCTATATCGACCGCATGCGGCGCATGGTGGAGCGGGATAAAAACCACCCCTGCGTGGTGGTCTGGTCTCTGGGTAATGAGGCCGGGTTCGGCTGCAACCATGAAGCCATGGCCGCCTGGACCAAGAAGACCGACCCCTCCCGGCCTGTCCATTACGAGCGCGACCTGGAAGCCAAAGTGGCCGACTTCTTCGGCGGACCTATGTATATGCATGTCGATAAATGCATCGAGCGGGCTGAAGAAGAGAACTGGGAAAAACCGATCATCCTGTGCGAATATGCCCATGCCATGGGCAACGGCCCGGGCGGGCTGAAAGAGTATTGGGAGGCCTTTTATAAATACCGTCGGTTGCAGGGCGGCTTTGTCTGGGATTTTGTGGATCAGGGTCTCCTGCGCCCCGAAAAGGGGGTCCAGGGGGTCCGACCGCGGCGACCCGACCAAGAGGCTTCCTATCTATATGGCGGCGACTTCGGCGACGAACCCAACGACGGCAATTTCCTCATAAATGGTCTGGTCTTCCCGGACCGTCGGCCTTCGCCGGGTTTACTGGAATACAAAAAAGTGCTTGAGCCGGTGCACTGCCTGCCGGTGGATATCACCAAGGGAGTGGTGCGCCTCATCAACCGCTATGATTTTATCACCCTGGAGCATCTATATGCTTCCTGGTCCCTGACCGGAAACGGTGTCGTCGTACAGGCGGGCAAACTAAGCCTCCCGGCGCTCGCTCCGGGGGCGGCTGCCGACCTGCAGATCCCCTGCCGGATACCGGACGACCTGGGCCGGCCGGATATTGAATACCATCTGAATCTCTCCTTCCACCTGGCGGCGGACACCCTGTGGGCGCCGGCCGGCCATGAAGTGGCCTTCGCCCAGTTTGCCGTGGAGGCCGCTGTCGTGGAGGCCGCTGTCGAGGACACCGCGGCGGCCGACTCTCTTGCCGCCGTCTCTCCCGCCTCTTCCATCGTCGCCTCTCCCGCCCCCGCCGCCTCGGCATCCGCCCCAGTCCCCGTACCTGCTCCGGCCTCAGCCTTGCCGCTCAGCTACAGAGAGACCCAGGCCTCCATTGAAGTGAGCAGTCCTTCCTTCCAGCTCACCTTCGACAAAAGGCTGGGCACCATCTCATCCTGGCTATATGAAGGGCGGCCTGTCATGGTCGCCGGACCGCGCCTCAATTTCTGGCGCTGCCCCACAGACAACGACCGGCGGCAGATGGAAGGAGAATGGCGCCGGGCCGGGCTGCACCGGCTGCAGCATCGCCTCGACCAGATCAGCTGCTCCGCACCGGCAGACCACCTGGTGCGGATCCAGATCAACACCCGCATCGCTCCGCCGGTGAGAGCGGATGGTTTCCACTGCAGCTATACCTACACCATCTGCGGCACGGGAGATGTGCTGCTGGAGGTGGCCGGCACCGTGGCCGGACAGTTTCCGGTCCTGCCCCGCATCGGCCTGCTCTTGACCCTGCCCGGAGATCTGGATCAGGCCACCTGGTTCGGCCGCGGTCCGGGCGAAAACTATATCGACAGCAAAACAGCCTGCCGGGTAGGCCTCTACAGCCTGCCGGTGAGGGAACTGCATGTACCATATGTGCGGCCCCAGGAGAACGGCAATCGCAGCGAGGTGCGCTGGGTGGCCTTCACTGCCGTCAACGGCGCCGGGCTCTTCATCTCCGGCCGCCCGCTCTTCAACTTCGGCGCCCAATACTACACCATAGAGGACCTGGAAAAAGCCCGTCACCGCCACGAGCTGATCGAGCGGGACACCATCACCCTCACCCTCGACCACCGGCACAATGGACTGGGCAGCAACAGCTGCGGACCCGGCCCTTGGAAGCAATACCTGCTGGAGCCGGTGGATTTTGCCTTTACCATGCGCCTGCGGCCTTTTGAGGCGGGGGCAGTCACTCCGGCCGGCCTGGCCGGTGAGCAAAGCCGGCTATTCGCCCTGCTCGGCTGAGCCTCGGCCCGCCCGCCATCAATGAAAAAGCTCCATGCCCGGGGTTTCCGGGCATGGAGCTTTGTTTATTACTTTCTATCTTACTTACTTTTAGAAAATCAGGTTGGAGACCAGGGAAAGCAAAATGCCGCTCGCTACGATCGAACCGATCTGGCCGGCCACATTGGCGCTTACCGCCTGCATGAGGAGGATATTTTCCGGATCTTCCTTGCGGGCCATCTGCTGAATCACCCTAGCGGACATGGGAAAAGCCGAAATGCCGGCCGCTCCCACCATGGGATTGATCTTCTCCCGGCGGAAAACGTTTATCAGCTTGGCAAAGAGCACGCCGCCGGCCGTGTCGAAGATGAAAGCCAAAAGTCCCATGCCAATGATCAGACCGGTTTGGACGGTCAGGAAACTTTCGGCGGTCATGGTGGAGCCGATGGTGATCCCCAAGAGCAAAGTGACCAGGTTCGCCAGCTCATTTTGGGCCGTCTTGGAGAGCCGCTCCATCACCCCGCACTCCCGCACCAGGTTGCCGAACATCAGTGAACCGACCAGGGCGACGCTCATCGGGGCTAAAAGCCCGGCCACGAAGGTCACCGTGATAGGGAAGAAGATGCGGGTGAGCCGGGTCACTCTTTTGGTCTGCACCACTCCCATGCGGATGCGCCGCTCTTCCGGGGAGGTCAGCATCCTGATCACCGGCGGCTGAATGAGGGGGATCAGCGCCATATAGGAATAGGCTGCCACGCTGATCGGTCCGAGGAGGTGAGGAGCCAAAAGGTTCGACACATAGATGGACGTCGGACCGTCGGCCGCCCCGATGATGCCGATGGAAACGGCCTCATTGAGCCGGAAACCAAAGAGCAGGGCCAGGATGGTGGTCATGAATATACCGAATTGCGCCGCCGCCCCAAAATAGATCATGAACGGCCTCTCCAGGAGCGGGGTAAAGTCCACCATGGCTCCCACCGCCACGAATATGAGCACGGGAAACAGTTCCGTGCGAATCCCGGCGTTATATAACAAAGTGAGGAAGCCGTTTTCTCCGACCGCCGAGGAGAAGGGCATATTGGCCAGGATGGCGCCGAAACCGATAGGCAGAAGCAGCAGCGGTTCGTAATTCTTCACGATGGCGAGGTAGATCAACACCCCGCCGATCACAAACATCACCAGGTGCTTGATGGTTAGAGCGTCGAGCGACTGAAATAAGTTCTCCATGCAGTTAGTATCCTCCAAACAGGTGCATCTTCTCCCATTATAGTACAAACAGCTCCGTTTGCCGCATAGAATGTGCCAGGAAGGTACATAGGAGGGGCGGAGCCTTTGCTGAACATCAGGGTGCAAAAAAGCGGTGACGAAGCCTTTATTGCCGAAATCCTGCAAAAGATGCATCGCTCGCATTGCGAGCTGAAAACCGCCGCCGGCGGCGGCGAGGAACCTGATGCGGCCACAGCAAAGGAAATAGCTTTCCGGTTTGTCAATGCCGCCGACGAGCGGGGCGCCTTCATCTATGAAGATCTGCCGAGCGGCACCCCGGTAGGCATCGTCCTCTACCGCTGCCGCAATCGCCAGGACGCCTTCCCCGATTATGAAGTGTTCGGGCGCCTCGATCCCAGGCTTTTTCCTTCCGGAGGCCGCTTCCTGCAGGTGGTATTGCTCTGGGTGCATCCCGGCTACCGCCGGCTGGGCTTGGGAAGCGAGTTGTTGCGCCGGGTGGAGGCCGAAGCGCGCCTCCGCCAGATCCGCCTGCTATTCCTTCTCGTGGAAGGCACAAACCGCCCGGCCATGCAGTTGGTACGCCGCCTGCGCTATCGGGAGATAACGCGGGGTCCCGTCTGGGATCAGGTAGTGCGGGTAAGCCTGATAAAAAGGGTTTAGGCGGAGTTGGTGCGACCAGCGGCGTAATCGGTAGCGTGGCCGGTACGGGGAGAGGCGGTGTGGGGAGCAGTGGGAGATGCGACGGGAAATGGCGCGCTGGCCAATGCGATAGGTAGCGCGAATTTTTTACCAAAGTATGGTCGGATCACTCCTGACCGGATCAAGACTGACAGACAATGCCACTTCCCACGGCCGCCAGCTGGGGATTTCCCGCAGGCAAGCCAATCTGTTACCATCCGCCGAAACCAGGTTTGGTAAAATTTTCGCCTACCCCCGCTTTTTGACGCTACTTTGGTAAAAAGTTCGCGCCCTCCCCCCTCCCGCCGGCGCCCGGTGGCAAATACACACCCCACATCCCTGCCCCCATATCCCTGACCCCACATCCCTGCATTGATTAAGCCGGCAGCAAATCACTACCTTTTATAAACCACGCGGCCGCGCACAATGGTATAATGCACCTTTACCTCTTGATCCAGGATGACCACATCGCCCACCAAGCCCGGGCTGAGCTGTCCCCTTTCGGCCGCCCAGCCGTGGATCGCTGCCGGCACCATGGTCGCCATCTTCACCGCCTCGATGAGCGGCAAACCCACCAGTTCCACCATAGTGCGCACCACTTGATCCATGGTGGCCACGCTGGAAGCGAAAGCAGTGCGATCGGCCAGCTTGGCTACCGGCTGCCCGGTTCTGGTGCGCACCTCGAATTCGGACGGGATGTCGTCTTCCACGATCACATCCAGACCGAACAGGGAATAGCGGCCCGGTC
Organism: Bacillota bacterium; assembly: GCA_012840225.1. Classification (GTDB taxonomy): domain Bacteria; phylum Bacillota; class Limnochordia; order DTU080; family DTU080; genus DULU01. The sequence goes on along the minus strand of DULU01000066.1, from coordinate 115,941 downwards.
CCAGGCCGGCGGCCGCCATGGCGTCTGTGGTCAGGCAGACGCGCTCTCTGCTCTTGGCTTTCAGGGTCAGGTTGATGAGGCTGGGGGGCAGGTGATGACCGTCGGCGATGATCTCCGTGGTCAGCTCATCCAGCTCCAGCACCGCTTCGATCACCCCGGCTAGGCGATAGGCTTTTTCCCTGCGGATGGTGGACATGGCGGAAAACATATGCGTGGCATGGGTATAGCCGTTTTCCACCGCCTTGACCACATCCTGGTAGGTGCCCGCCGTATGGCCGATGGCCGCCACGATGCGCCGCCGCCTGAGTTCCCTGCCTAACTCCATGGCGCCGGGCAGTTCGGGAGCAGCAGTCACCTTTTTGATGATCGGGAAGCGCTCCAACAGCGGCAGGTAGTCGTCGGCCTCCGGATGACGCAGATAGGCGGGATTTTGCGCCCCGGCCTGGCTGGCAGCGAAATATGGACCCTCCAGGTGGGCTCCCAGAACGCTGGCGCCGTCATACTCTGTTTCCATCGCCTCTTCACATGCTTCCAGGGCTTTGTAAATGTCCGCCTGCGGCGCGGTCAGGGTGGTTGGCAGGAAAGCGGTCACTCCCCCCTGGGCATGCCGCCGCCCGCAGGTCAGAATGCTTGCCACCTGACCGTCCATCACATCGCCGCCACCGCCGCCGTGCACATGCCCCTCGATGAAGCCCGGGGCCACATAGCGGCCACCGGCGTCGATCACCGTCACCTCAGGCCCGGCAGGTGGGATCTCGACCTCCCCGGCGGCCCCTACCGCTTTGATCAGGCCGTCTTCGATGACGACCGTGCCCTTCTCCACCTGGCGCATGGGGGTCAGCAAACAACCGTTGGTGATCACCAATTTATTGGCCATTTTTGTCTCCCTCGATTTCTGTCTCCGTCTGTAGCTACCGGTTTATTGTTTGGATGCTCATAATATCAACTCCAGCTTCATTCTACATCACTTATTTACATACCTGCCCTTGTCGATGATTGGCGTGCTCGTGCAAAGCCCGTCGTTCCGCGTCCCCAGTCAAAGCGCAGATAGTCGCTCAGACAGCTAAAGCCTGGATATGTTAAAAGGATATAATATAACAAAGGAGATCCTTATTTTTCCGTATAACATATGGCGCATGAATGAAGTGCATGACCAGAATATATTGTCCGGGTTTCACCCGGCGGTGAAGCTTTGGTTTGAGGAGCAATTCACCTCCCCCAGTCCTCCCCAGGAATTGGGCTGGCCCCACATTCGGGCCGGGCGCCATGTGCTGATTCTCTCGGCCACCGGCAGCGGCAAAACTCTGGCCGCCTTCCTGGAAGTGCTGAACCGCATGTATCAAAGCGGCACGGGGCGCGGTGTGCAGGTGGTTTATGTCTCGCCGCTCAAAGCCCTCAACAATGACATCGCCCGCAACCTGATGGCGCCGCTGAAAGGGATCTCTGCCGCCGCCGGCCGCCTGGGGCTCGTGCTTCCCGAGATAAGAGTGGCGGTGCGCACCGGGGACACTCCCGGGCGGGAGCGGCAAGCCATGGTCCGCCGGCCGCCGGACATCCTCATCACCACCCCCGAGAGTCTATATCTCATCCTCAGCTCACCCAAGGCCAGGCAGATGCTCAGGGCGGCCCATACAGTGATCATCGATGAAATCCATGCCCTGGCCGGCAACAAGCGCGGCGTGCACCTCTCGCTCTCCATTGAGAGGCTAGAGCACCTGGCCGGCCGGCCGCTGCAGCGCATCGGGCTCTCCGCCACCCAGAAGCCGCTGGAGCTCATCGCCTCATTTCTGGGAGGCCTCACCGACGACGGCCGGGTGCGCCCGGTACAGGTGGTGGACGCCCGCCAGGCCAAAAAGCTGGTGCTCAAGGTGACCACCGGACCTGATCAGCTCCTCGGTCCGCCGGGCAGTTCCATCTGGCCCCGCATACACGAGAAGATCCTCGCTGCCGTGGAGCAGCACCGCTCCACTTTAGTCTTCGTCAACTCCAGAGCCTGGGCGGAGAGGGTGGCGAGAGGTATAAATGAACTCGCCGGCAGCCACATCGCCCGCACCCATCACGGCTCGCTCTCCCGCGAAGCCAGGGAAGAAGTGGAGACGGCGCTGAAAGCCGGGCAACTGAAAGCGCTGGTGTGCACCAGCAGCCTGGAATTGGGCATCGACATCGGCGCCGTGGATCTGGTGATCCAGATCGCTTCGCCTTATTCGCCCACCAGCGGTCTGCAGCGCGTTGGGCGCTCCGGCCATGTGCTGGGTGCCGCCAGCCGGGGGGTGATCATGGCCAAAACCAGGCCCGACCTGCTGGATGCCGCCTGGGTGGCCAAGGAGATGCTCTGCGGTGAGGTGGAGCCGACCCATGTCCCTGAATGTTGTCTCGACATCCTGGCACAGCACATCGTCTCCATGGTCGGCGTGGAAGACTGGTCCCTGGATCGGCTGCTTGCCCTGGTGCAAAAGTCGTGGTGTTACAGAAGGCTCACCAGGGAGCAGCTCCTGGCGGTAGTGGAACTCCTTTCGGGGCGCTACCCGGCCCGCGACCTGGCGGAATTGCGACCCAAACTGGCCTGGCAGCGGCAGCGGAACACCTTGCACGCCTTGCCCGGCACCAGGGCGGCGGCGGTGAGCGGTTGCGGCACCATTCCGGACAAAGGTTATTATGCTATTTATTTATCCGGACACCATGTCAAGCTGGGCGAGCTGGAGGAGGAGTTTGTCTTTGAGAGCCGGGCGGGCGATGTGATCATATTCGGCACGAGACCCTGGCGCATCACCGCCATCACGCATGACCGGGTGCTGGTGGAACCGGCCGCCTCAGCCTCATATGCCCGGATGCCTTTCTGGAGGGGTGAGTTCGGCGGCCGCCAAGCGGACGCCGGACGCCGTTTCGGCCGCTTTCTTAGGTTTTTGGCGGAGAATTATCAACAACCGGATATATATGAACGGCTGGCCGCCGAGTGCGGCCTGGAGGAAAACGCCGCCGCCGAACTGGTCGACTATATCGCCGCCCAGATGGAGCATAGCGGCGTAATACCGACCGACCGCTGCCTCTTTGTGGAATCATACCTCGATGAAGTGGGCGACTACCGCATCATCCTGCACAGCCCTTTCGGCGCCAGGACCCATGCCGCCTGGGAGATGGCCGCCCGGCGGCAGTTGCGCCTCACATATGGGCTGGAAACTGCCGGCGTGGTCACCGAGCACGGCATCGCCTGGCATATACCCAGAGGGACGGAGCCACCGCCCTTGGAGAGCCTGATCTATCTTGGCGAGGACCCCAGGCAGCTGGTGATCGAGGAATTACCCGGCACCGCCTTGTTCGGCGCCTATTTCCGCATGAACGCCGCCAGATCGCTCCTTTTGGGCCGGAGCGCCCCCGGCCGGCGCCTCCCCCTCTGGCTGCAGCGGCTGAAGGCCGGCGATTTGTTGCACCTGGCCCGCCGGCACAGCGAATTTCCCGTAGCGCTGGAGACCTTCCGCGAATGTCTGGACGATGTGCTCGATGTGCCGGGACTGACCGAGGTGCAAAGGGAAATAAGCGCAGGGCACATCAAAGTGGTCTATCGCCACTCCGCCGTGCCGTCGCCGTTTGCCCTGGCTTTCCAGCTGGAATTCACCGGTGCTTTTCTCTACGACGACGACACTCCCAAGGCCGAACTTCAGACCCAATTTCTTTCCCTCAATCGGGAGATGCTGCAGGAGATCCTGGCGGAAAAAGATCTGCGCCACCTCCTCGATCCCGCGGCGGTGAAAGCTGCGGAAAACCGACGCCAACGGCTGGAAGAGGGGCTCGCCGCCCGCAATGCCGACGAGCTGGAAGAGATCCTTCTGGCCTTAGGCGATCTCGACCGGCGGGAAGTCGAGGCGCGGTGTCTCGATCCGGCTTTCCTCCAGGAACTGTTGGCGGCGGGGCGGGCCGTCAAATTCGGCAAACGCTTTATCGCCGCCGAAGAGGCGCACATATATACCGCGGCCCTGGCTGGCACAGCAGAACCGGCATCGCCCCCGCCGGCCGGCGCCTCCCCTGGAGCCGTCTTGCAGGGGACCGCCTCCCCGGAAGCCCAGGAGGAGAGTCGCCTCTTCCTCCTGCGCCGTTTGGCTCGCAACAGGGGACCTTTCACCATCAAGGAGGTGACCGCTCGCTACCCTTGGCCGCCGGAAGTGGTAGAGAAGTTGCTCGCCAAGCTGTGCGCCGAAGGCGTGCTGGTCAAAGGGGCTTTTTTGCCGGATGGCCGTGGTGAGGAATGGTGCCACCATGATGTGCTGCGGGAAGTGCACCGACGCACCCTCGCTGCCTTGCGGCAGGAGCTGGAGCCGGTCCCGCCGTCCTCCCTGGTCTCTTTTCTGGCTGATTGGCAAAGGGTGACCGATCTGCCGGACGAGGCTCCGCCTCTCAGTCCCGAGGAAGGTGTGGAAAGGCTGCGCCAGGTGCTGAGCGCCCTCTCCGGGCTGTTTTTGCCGGTGGTAGTGTGGGAGCGCGACGTGCTGCCGCTCCGCCTCCCCGGATATGACCCGGCCTGGCTCGACAGATTATGCGCCGCCGGCGAATTCGTCTGGGTCGGGCTGGCCGACTCCGGAGCAGGAGCGGCACCCGCTCCGGGCACCCTCAAAGCCGCCTTCTTCCCCCGTAGCGCTGTAGCCGGGCTTTTACCCCTGCTCCAGGAGAGCACCGACCGTCCGCCCCTGTCGGCAGAAGCCCGGCGAATAGCCGCACTGCTCAAGCAAAAAGGAGCTTCCTTCCTCACCGACCTGCAGGATGGTTTCCACTCCGCCGCCCCCGGCGGCAAAACCCTGCAGGAGGCTCTTTGGGAGTTGGTGGCAGCCGGACTGGTCACGAACGACACCTTCGCCCCGCTGCGGCAAAAATGGCCGCTACCCGAGCAAAAATCGGGGGCAGCGGCTTCCGGGTTCCTCTCCCCGCTTCCCGTTCGGCTGCTCAGCCAAAGCCAGGAGCGACGCCTCTTTCACGAGCTGCGGCAGGAGGCCAGGTGGAAAGCGACCGCCCTCACCAGCATGACCGGCGGTAGGTGGAATTTGCTGCCGGGAGCAGGAAACGGCGAACAGCACGGCAAAGGTGAACAAGGCGGCCAACTGGAAAAGATTGCCGCATTATTCCTCTCTCGTTGGGGCATTTTGACCAAAGAGATTTTGGCCATTGAAGGAGCGGCGGTGCTTTGGGCCTCTCTGTACCGCACCTTGCGCCTGATGGAGATGACGGGTAAAGTGAGATCCGGTTATCTGGTGAGCGGGCTGGGCGGCTCGCAATTTGCCACCACGGAAGCTATCGAAAAGCTTCGCTCCAGCCAAAAAGAGCGCCCACCCCGCCAGGCGGTGAGTCGCTTCCTCCTGGTAAATACCTGCGACCCGCTCGCCGGCGCTGCACAGCTAGGTTCGCCCGCTTTGCCGTCGCTGAACGGGTTTGTCCGCTCTCCGCTCAATTATGTCGTTATATGCGACGATCACCTCGTCCTCTTTGCCGCCGGCTTCGGCCGCCATTTGCACTATCCTCCGGACACCCCGGAAGAAGAGCTGCATGGCGCCGTAACCGCATTGACTGGTCTTCTTTCCATACCTGGTCACCTGCGCCCGCGCCGCGCCGTCGCCGTTGCGAGATGCAACGGCCGGCCGGTGCAGGAAAGCAAATTAGCCGGCATCCTTCTGACCCAGGGCTTCCAGCCCTCAGGAGAGCAGATGATCTTGTGGCCGAGCCGGCGGCTACGGAAGGATGGTGTGAAGTAAAATGACTGCCGGTCGTCAAATAAACACGGCTAACAGCGGTTTCCGACCGGAAGCCTTATCCAGGGCTTACGCCCTTCTGGCCCAGTGGGTGGCGGAAAAAAGAATACCTGGAGCTGTGGTAGCCGTAGGCCGCAGCCAGGTTCTGCTTCCGCCTCAAGCCTTCGGCTTTGCCGCCCTGGAACCGGAAAAGAGGACGCTGACCATCGATACCGTTTATGACCTGGCCTCCCTCACCAAAGTGGTGGCCACCACCACCTGCACCCTGATCATGCTGGAGCAGGGAGCCTTCAGGTTGGACGACACCGTGCGCCATTTTATCCCGGAATTTTTACATGAAAACATCACCATCCGCCATCTGCTCACCCACACTTCCGGACTGCCGGCCTGGAAACCCCTCTATCAGCTGGGAACCACCCCGGAGGAGATGATGGCGGCTCTCTACCGGATGCCGCCGGCATACGAGACGGGGAGCAAGGTGGAGTATAGCTGTCTGGGATTTATCCTTTTGGGAGAATTGCTCAACCGCATCGCCGGTAAGCCGCTTAATCTGTTGGCGGAAGAGCTGGTCTTTGCTCCCCTGAAATTGCAGGATACGGCCTTTCTCCCCGGACTGCGCCTGAAAGAGCGCGCCGCCCCGACCGAACCGGATCGAAAGACAGGGCAGTACCTGCAGGGCGTGGTCCACGACGAGAACGCCCGCCATCTGGGCGGGGTAGCCGGTAATGCCGGGCTGTTCAGCACCGCTTATGATCTGGCCGTTTTCTGCCAGATGTATTTAAATAAAGGGGTATACGCCAAAAAGCAGGTGCTCTCTCCGGACACGGTGGAGCTGGCGATCACAAATCACACCCCCGGCCTGAACAGTTCCCGCGGGTTAGGCTGGGTGATCAAGGGAAACCATCCTTACTCCTCGGCGGGCGATCTGTTTTCTCCCTCTTCATATGGCCACACCGGCTTCACCGGCACCTCCATCTGGATCGATCCGGAGCTGGACCTATATTTGGTGCTGCTCACCAACGGCGTGCATCCCAGCCGCCAGCAAGCACAGCACATCCGCCTGCGGCCGCTCTTGGCCAATGCAGTGGCCGCGGCCGTCTCCACACAATATCAGGAAAGGTAGAAAACGATTTGGATACCGCGTGCCATGACGCCTTAATTGAGGCCGGCTTCCGGCCTGAAGCTATATCCAGAGTATATGACCTCCTGGCACAGTGGGTAGCCGAAAAAAGAATCCCCGGCGCCGTAGTGGCCATAGGCCGCAGTCAGGCGCTCATCCCTCCTCAAGCCTTCGGTTTTGCCGCCCTGGAACCGGAAAAAAGGCCGCTCACCATCGACACCGTCTATGACCTGGCTTCCCTGACCAAAGTGGTAGCCACCACTACCTGTGCCTTAATCCTCTTAGAGCAGGGAGCCTTCAGATTGGATGATGCCGTACACACTTTTATCCCCGAATTCATCCATAAGAATATAACCATCCGTCACCTGCTCACCCACACATCCGGATTACCGTCCTCCAGTCCCGAGCTGGATAGTGCCGCCGACCCAGCGGAGATGATGGCGACCATTTACCGGATGCCGCTGGCTTATGAAACAGGCGGCCGGGTGGAGTACACCTGCCTGGGATTTATCCTTTTGGGAGAATTGCTCAGCCGCACAGGCCGAAAGCCGCTTAACGAATTAGCCGAGGAATGGATCTTTGCGCCGCTGAATATGCAGGACACCGTCTTTCTCCCCGGGCCGCGGCTTAAAGAGCGCACCGCCCCGACCGAACCGGACCCGAAAACAGGGATGCTCCTGCAAGGAGTGGTTCATGACGGAAACGCCCGCCGTCTGGGCGGGGTGGCCGGCAATGCCGGGCTCTTCAGTACCGCTCACGACCTGGCCGTCTTTTGCCAGATGTACTTAAACCAAGGTACTTCCGGCAACAAGGTGGTGCTCTCTCCGGCGGCGGTGCATCTGGCCACCAGAAATCACACCCCCGGCCTGAACCATTGCCGCGGCTTAGGCTGGGTGATAAAAGACCACCAAGCCAACTTGCCGGCAGGAGATCTGTTCTCCCCTCATTCTTTCGGCCATACCGGCTTTACAGGCACCATGATCTGGATCGACCCGGAGTTGGATTTATTTTTGGTGCTGCTGACCAACGGCGTGCATCCCCACCGCCATCTGTGGCGCCGGGAATTGCCCCATATGCGCTTGCGACCGCTGGTGGCCAATGCCGTGGTGGCCGCCCTCGCCACCGGTGATGATAAAAGCCGGGCGAGCTGTCGACCTCACCCGGCAGCCTGAACGCCTGATCAGCGGGCCCCCTCATACCTATACCCGGCGGAATATAAACCGGGCAATGATACCGGCAAGCGCCCGGTCGCTTCTCGGCGGCCGGTCAAAACGGCCGCCAGAGCTTCGAGGCTCTCAGGGTTGGCGCTGTAGGTGGCTATATAGGTTCCTACCTCCGGAAAGCGCAACAGATCGTAGGGCTCTCTGAGCGCCGTCACCACCGGCTCCCGCCCTGCCCGCATAAGTTCGAGCACCAGCTCCGCCTGGCCGATATAGGAAGCGGACCAGGCATAATAAGTGGCGACCACCACCACTTCATGCTCTTGGGCGAGCTTCACCAGCCGTTCCCTTTCCTCTTTGCCGGGTCTGAGGGACATGAAAGCTCCCGTCACCTCCGCCCGGGGAAGATACCGGCGGAGATAAGCAGCCAAACCGGCGGAGGCGGGGTCGGTCTCCTCCACCCTGGTGATGCTGCTCAGCTGGGGCATGATCACCAACACGGAAGAGGTGTCCTGAGGGTTAAGGGGCAGGCGGCGGTCCCTGTCCCGCACCAGCGTGACGGCCTCCCCGGCCACCGTCTCCGCCAGAGCGGCCGACTCGGCAGCCGTGGTGGCGGAGGCTTCCTTCCAGAGCCCCGCCGCCAGCTTGGCGCGGAGAATGCGGCGCACGGAAGCATTGAGTCGCTCTTCGCTCACTTTTCCTTCCTTCACCGCCGCCATAATGGCCTCCACCGCCCGGCAGGCCTGCCGCCAATCGGTCGGCCAGCCCACCAGCACTATGTCCGCCCCGGCCTCTACCGCTTTGACGGCGGCCTCGGCCAGGCCGAAGTTATCCACAATGGCTTTCATCTCCAGAGCGTCGGTGATGATCAGGCCCGCAAAACCCAACTCCTCCCGCAAGAGCCCGGTGAGCACCTTAGCCGAAAGGGTAGCCGGCAGACCGGGGATCGGTTCAATGGCCGGAAAGGTGACATGGGAGGTCATTACGGCGTCCACCCCGGTGTCGATAGCCCGGCGAAAAGGCACCAGTTCCACCCGGTCCAGGCGCTCCCTGGCATGGGGCACCGAAGGCAGGGAGATGTGGGAATCCACTGCCGTATCGCCGTGGCCCGGAAAATGCTTGGCAACAGCCAGCACCCCGGCATCATGCAGGCCGGCGATATAAGCTGCACCCAACTCGGCTACCGCGGCCGCATCCTCACCGAAGGAGCGCACCCCGATCACCGGATTCTGGGGGTTGCTGTTGACATCGAGGACGGGGGCGAGATTCATGTTGATGCCGGCAGCTTTCAATTCCAACCCGATCGCCCGGGCCACCTCCCGCGCCCGGCCGGCCGAGCCGATGGCCCCCAAAGCCATATTGCCGGGAAAAAGATGGGGGCCGCGCAGCCTGACCACATAGCCGCCTTCCTGATCGGCGGCAATGAAAAGAGGAACCCCGGCGCAGGAGGCGGAAGCGGCGGCCAACTCCTGCAACCGGCCGGTGGTGCGGGCGGTCTGCGCCGTGTCCGGCGTCTGGCGGGCGGTCAACACCACTCCCCCCACGCAGTAATCCCGCACCAAAGTCTCGGCTTCCGTCCCGGGTTCATTGCCCGGAAAGCCGGTCATCACCAGCTGGCCGGCTTTCTGCGCCAGGGTCATCTGCTCCAGCATGAGGTCGATATCCAACGCCGGCGCCACCTGCTCCGCCTTGCGGCTCAGAGCCCACAGCCCGAGCAAAGCCAGCGCCGTGCCGAACACGCCCCAATACCACAAACGGCCCCGCCTGGCGGCGGGGCGCTTTTTCCCTTTAGCTCTTGATCTTGCTTTAGATTTCAACTATCACACCTCAAATGTTATTTTGCCAACATGGCCAGGATCTCGCTGTCCAGCTGCTGCAGGGACATCTCCACGCTTTGCGTGCCATTGAAGATGCGGGTCTCCGCCTGGCCAAGCAGGCTGTTGATCTCGCTGATCCTGGGATGGCTGAGCTCAGGCAGCGCATAGGCCAGAGATTCCAGGAAAGGCCGGTGCATGGGTTCCAGCCTGAAGATGCGCTCCAGCCAGGCGCCGCTCCAGGGATGCCATAAGGCCACCTCGGTATACCAGCGCTCCGCCGTCTCCGGACCGGTATAGAAGGCCACCACTCTCCAGGCCAGCTCCGGATTCTTCGATTGCGAGCTCACGAAGTGACCGAGAGCATAGCTCGTGGTGCTGGGCACGCCGTTCTCGAACTTGGGCAGCGGCGCCGCCCCCCAATCGAAGAGCAGCCCGGAGTTTTTGAAATCGGCGATCATATAATTGGCGCCCCAGTTGAAAGCCGTGTTGCCCCGCTTCCAATCCAGATTGGTGTTATTGGAGAGCTTGCGGAAGAGTTCGGGATATATCTCCACCGCCTTGATGGCATTGGGCTGCGAAAACTGCGGCTGGCCGTCGGCAGTGAGAGGCTCGGCCTTATAGCCGCGCATCAGCGCCGGGAAGGTGAAAGTGGGCCAGATCCAGCCGCGGGGGATGTAGATGCCGGTCTGCGTGGCCTTGCCTTCGGCATCCAGGCGAAGGAACTTGCTGCCCACCAGGAGCATCTCTTCCCAGGTGGTCGGCACTTTCCCCACTCCGGCCTGCTCCATCAGGGTTTTGTTGTAGAAGAGGCCGAAGATGCTGATCTCCGTGGCCATGAAGTAGATCCGACCGTCGCGGTATTTCATGGTCTCCACCGCACCGGGCAGCAATTTGCTCTCCAACTCTTTCACCGAATTGCAGCCGAAGGCTTTGGGATCCAAAACCGCCATCATGCCGGCATCGATGAACTTGGCCTGGTTGGAAGTGCGCATGGAGATGATGTCCGGAGCCACACCGGCTGTATAAGCCACCAGGTATTTATCCGGATCCGCCGTGTATTGAATATCCAGTTCCACTTCGGGTATCGCTTTATATAGTTCTTCCAACAAGCCCTCGTGGATCTTAGGGTAGGCTCCCGAACCGCCGGAAAATGTCCACATCGTGATTTTGGTCTTCTCTGCAGCCGCCGTCGACGCCATCAAACCGGACACCAACAACACCAACACCAAAACAAGCCCACACCTGCGCACCATGTCAAAACCTCCTTATTTCTTCTTTAATTAAAATTTTGACCTTCCGAAACGGCTTGCCCATATTTATTACCATATGTACCCCGGTTTTTCCTTTGTCTATAATTCCAGATTCTGTTTTAGATCATATTGAGCAAATACAGGGAAAAAAGGTTAAAGGATAGAGCATCGCCAAGGCCAATTTTTATATTATATAAGGTGCCGGCTTCGCCATTATACCGCCGGCCTGTCTGCGGAGAAAGGAGTCTTTTGGCCATGAAAGTCCTGGCGATTCTCGGCAGTCGTAACCCGGAAGGGCAGACTGCCCAAGCGGTGAACGCTCTCCTTTCAGGTGTGGAGGCGGAAGGAGGGGCGGTCGAGCGCCTCTTCCTCCCGGAGAAGGATATCCAGCGATGTCGGCAATGCACCGCCAGCGGCTGGGGCACCTGCCGGCAGGAGGGGATGTGCATCATCCACGACGACCTGGCCGGCATAGCGGCGGCTATCCGTGCGGCTGAGGCCGTGGTCTTCGCCACCCCGGTCTATTTCGGTGATCTGTCCGAAAGCATGCGCGCCTTTCTCGACCGCCTGCGGCGCGTCTCCCGTCCCAGCGGTGCCAATTTTGCCGGGAAAAAGGCGGTGGGGATATGCGTGGCCGGAGGCGGAGGAGGCGGCGCCCCGAGCGCGGTGGTCAGCCTGGAAAAAATCCTGGTCACCTGCGGTTTCGATGTGGTGGATTTGATACCTGCCCGCCGCCAGAATCTGGACCACAAAAAGGTCGTGCTGGAGATCACGGGCAGATGGCTCGCCGGCTTGTGCCGTGCCGGTCAATAGACTGGAGGTTTATGATGACGGTGAAAAAAAGTTTAAACAAAAGAGCAGCCAACAGAATCATTTTGCTGGTGACGGTCCTGATCATGGTCTCCAGTCTGGTGCCCGTCACACATGCCGCCCTGGACATCTTTTCCGCCCTGAAGCTTTTCGGTATCGCCTATGTGGTCGATTTATGCAACGAAGAGATCAATGATTTCATCAACACCATCACTTTCAACAGGGGGCTGGAGAAGCTGGCCGTCACCAAGGTGGTGCCGATAATCAGCGTGGGTACGGGGGCCTATGTAGGCGCCGCCCAGGTCACCGGCCCGGCTCATCTGGTCAACAAGGTCCAGGCCGTCGGCCAGATCGAGGCCGATATCTTCGGCGGCCTCAGAGCCAAGGCTTTGGTGCCGCTGGACAGCAAGAATCCTTTCCAGGGCCTGCGGCGGGTGGAGCAGGTAGGAGTGTCGGCCATCATAGACGTCACCATAGAAACGCCCTCGGTGTCCGTCCACACGCCGCCGGCCACCTCCCCAACCCCAAAACCTACCCCGGTCCCGGTGCCCACCCCGCAACCGATACCGGCACCCGCCCCGGTGCCTGTGCCTACGCCTCCGCAATACGACCAGCCGATTCCCACTCCCTTTCCCACTCCCGTCGAGCCAAGTGAACCCTGGGCCGTGCGCAAATGGCCGGCTTTGGGATATGCCATCTTCTCCACAGGGGATATAACGCTGCGCGGCAACAACCTTAAAATATACGGCCGGATCAGGTCCAACGACGACTGTGACGTCCTGGGCAACAACATCGTGATCTCGGGCGGCATCTATGCCTACGACAGCATCTCCCAGTTCGGAAACAATCGCAACTACACCAGCCGGGTGCCCTCCAGGCTGTCCCTTCCGGACATCAAATGGAACGACTGGCAGAGATGGGCGAACAGGTCGTTCCGCGGCAACCTCACCCTGCAGACCGGCGCCCCGCTCGACGGTATCATCACGGTGGACGGCGATCTGACGCTCGACGGCTATCTGCAGGGCGGCGGGGTGATCGTCGTCAAGGGAGATGTGAAGATCACCAGGCGCGGCAGCGGCGCCCCTCACGGCCTGGTCATCTGGGCGGAGAACAATGTCTTCATCCAGGAAGCCAACGCCGATGTGCGCGCCGCCATCATCAGCAAAAGAGATATTACTATATCAGGGTCCAATGTGAAGGTCACCGGCCTTCTCGCCGGGAGGAACATCACCATCTCCGGCAACAACGCCGAGATCACCCCTGATCTCTGGAACCTGGAACTGATTCCGTCAAACCTGCTTTAGCCGCTGCAGACCAGCGCCAGGCCAAAGCCCCAGGTTCACGCCATCTTTCCGGTCAGGGTCACTTTAGCGCCGTCAGCTGCCGCCGACTGCAGGCAGGCATCGAGCACCATAGCATTGGCCAGGCTTTCTTCCAGGGTGGGTGACGGCGCCTCACCCTGGAGGAAGCATCTGCTCACCGTGGCGAACTGCTCTTTCATCTGGTAAGCAGTCACTTCCTCCTCCAGTGCCGGCGCCCCACCGATATCCGTGAGCAGGATGCGGCGGGTACCGGCGCCGTTGCCGAAGGGATTCTCCACCTTGATGCGCCCGGTGGTGCCCACCACGCTATATTCATTGCGATAGGCCGAAAACAGGCTGAAATCGATGACCGCCCTGACCCCGTTGACAAAGGCCAGCAACATGGCCATGTCGGTATCCACCCCATGTTCGGGATGGAAAAGGGCCGCAGCGCTCACCCAGCCCGGTTCGGCTCCGGCGAGGCGCCTGGCTGTGCTCACGCAATAACCGCCGATATCCAGCAAAGCCCCGCCGCCCTGCTCCTTGCGCCAGCGAAAGTCGCCGGGCTTGTCCCTGAAGCTCCACCCCAGGTTGATATGAATGGAGCGCACTTCGCCTATCCGTCCCTCGGCGATCAATTCCGCCACCCGGCGATGCAGGGGGTTAAAATAGGAAGTGACCCCTTCCACGATATAGCGGCCGGTTTTCCGGGCTATCTCCATCACCCGGCGCACTTCCTCGGCATTGAGACCGAGCGGCTTCTCGCAGAGGACATGCTTGCCTGCCGCTGCCGCCTTTTCTATCCAGGTCAGGTGCATGTCGTTTGGCAGCGGTATGTAAACGGCATCGATATCCGCCTTGGCCAAGAGCTCGTCGTAGCCGGCAAAAGCACGAGGAATACCGAATTCCTGAGCCATGGCCGCCGCTTTGCTGCCGTCCCGGCTGGCAATGGCCGCCACTTCGGCAAAGGGCACGAGCTTGATCGCCGGTATGGCATGCCGGCGGGCGATGCTGGCCGTGCCGAGAATTCCCCAACGCACTTTTTCCATAAATATCTTCCTTTCCAATATAAATCTATCATTATAATTTTAGCCGGGCGGGGAGAATCCTGCGCCTCCACCCGGGCAAAGGGAGAGACAGAGAGCGGAGCAAAGAGTGACACAGAGTGTGGCACAGAGAGCAGGTTTTCCCCCGGCCGGTGCGAATTACCCATAGACAATTGTGAAAAGGAGCCACCCTGATGAGTAAAAAACCAGTGAAAGCAGTAATAGTCGGAGCCGGACACAGATCCTTCGTATATGCCTCCTACGCCCTGAAGAATCCGGAAGCGCTGGAAATAGTCGGCATCGCCGAGCCCAACGATCAGCGCCGGGAACAGATGGGAGATTATTTCCGCATCCCACATCATCTGCGCTTTAAAACGGCTGAAGAGTTGGCCGAGCAGCCGCGCTTTGCCGATGCCGTCATCAACGGTACCATGGATCGGCAGCATGTGCCTACCAGCCTGCCACTGCTCGCCGCCGGATATCACATCTTGCTGGAGAAACCGTTTGCCGTCAATGAAGAGGAAATGTGGCAGTTGGTGGAAGTGGCGAGAAAACACCGGCGCATCGTGATGATCTGCCATGTGCTGCGCTATGCCCCGTTTTATGCCCGCATCAAATCCCTGGTGGCGGCCGGGGAAATCGGCGAGATTTTAAATATCCAGCTGACCGAGCATGTGAGCTATCATCACATGGCTGTGGCTTTTATCAGGGGCAAGTGGGCCAACCGGGAGCGCTGCGGCTCACCCATGCTGATGGCCAAATGCTGCCACGATCTTGATCTTATGGCCTGGATGAAGAGCGGCATCGCCCCGGTGAAGGTGAGCAGTTTCGGCCAGCTTACCTATTTCCGGCCGGAAAAAGCCCCGGCCGGCGCCGGCGAGCGCTGTCTGGTCGACTGTCCCATCGAAAGCGAGTGTCTGTATTCCGCCCGCAAACATTACCTCGACCATCCCAAACGGTGGCGTTTCTATGTATGGGACGGCCTGGAGAATAACGAAGAGGCCACCCTGGAGGAAAAAGCCGCTTTCCTGAAAGATAGTCCCTATGGCCGCTGCGTCTGGAAATGCGACAATGACGTGGTCGACCATCAATCGGTGACGGTGGAATTCGCCGACGGCAGCACCGGCACCCTCAACATGGTGGGCGGCACCGCCCGGCCCTCGCGCTCCATTCACCTTTTGGGCACCAATGGGGAGATCGAAGGCTTGCTGCATAAAAGCTCCTTCGTCATCAGACATATTGACACCAGGCCCGGAAAAGAATATACAGAAACGGAAATCGATGTTAATATCAAAGGTGACATGTTCGGTGCTGCCGGAGGACATGCCGGCGGCGATCTGCGACTGGTCGATGATTTCTGCCGGGTGCTGAGAGGCGAGGAGCCGTCCATCTCCTGCACCTCTTTGGAAGATTCGATCGCCGGTCACCTGATCGGTTTCCGCGCCGACTCCGCCATGAGGAATAACAAGGTAGAGCTGTTGCCGGCGCTCTCCGGGGGCCGTTGACGATGCCGACTCCCGATCCCTGACGGGATTGACCGGGAAAAAGATGCAGGAAAAGGTCGACCAACGTCGTAGACCTACCGGGTACCTGAATATTATGTATAATATGGCCGGAGGACCGGCTGGTGGGGGGATCCCATGAAAATCGGTGTTTGGAAAGAACAGATGCCCGGCGAACGCCGGGTGGCTTTAGTCCCGGAAAGCATCGTCAAACTGAAGAAAGTCGGGTTGGAGGTGCTGGTGGAAAAAGGGGCCGGGGCGGCTTCCTTCATCTCCGACCGCCTCTATGAAGAGGCCGGCGCCACTGTGGTGGCCGACCGAACCGAGCTGACGGCGGCGGCAGATATCATCGTCAAAGTACAGCGGCCGCTGGGACCGGACGGAGACCACGCAGAACTGGACGCCATCCCGGAAGGAAAAGTGCTGATCGCTCTGTTGCAGCCGCTGGTTCATCCCAAGGTGGCCGGCATATTGGCCAGCCGCCGGGTGACCAGCTTCAGCCTGGACGCCATACCCCGCATCTCCAGGGCGCAGAACATGGACGTGCTTTCGGCCATGAGCTCGATTGCCGGGTATAAGGCGGTATTGATCGCTGCCAATTCGCTCGGTAAATACCTGCCGATGCTCACCACGGCGGCCGGCACCATCCCGCCGAGCCGGGGGTTGATTCTCGGCGCCGGGGTGGCCGGACTGCAGGCTATCGCCACTGCCCGCCGCCTGGGTGCCGTGGTGGAGGCCTTCGACGTCAGGCCGGCGGTTAAAGAGCAAGTAGAAAGCTTGGGCGCCACCTTCGTGGAAGTGGACTACGGGCAGGCCACCGAAGATAAAGGCGGTTATGCCAAAGAGCTTACCGAAGACGCCCAGCGCCGCCAGAAGGAGAAAATCCACGAAAGGATCAAACTGGCCGATTTCGTTATCACCACCGCCCTGATCCCGGGCCGCCGGGCGCCTATCCTGGTCACGGCGGAGATGGTGGCGGATATGAAGCCGGGTTCGGTCATCGTGGATCTGGCCGCCGAGATGGGTGGGAACTGCGAGCTCACCACTCCCGACCAGACCGTGATCAAGCATGACGTCATCATCCACGGACCATCCAACCTGCCCAGTGAGATGGCTGCCCAGTCGAGCCAGCTCTTCTCCAGGAATTTGACCAATTTCCTGTTGCTTTTGCATAAAAACGGGCAGCTGAATCTGGACTTCAACGACGTCATCATCAAGGATTGTTGCATCACCCACGCAGGGGAGATCAAGCACGGCCGCACCGCCGAACTCCTGGCGGCGCAAAAGGGTTCGTGAGTGGTCCACCTGGGGAGAAAATATATCGAGGGAGGTTTTCGCATGCCGGGCGAGCTGTTATTCGGCATTTATATCTTCGTCCTGTCCGCATTCGCCGGGTTTGAAGTGATCAGCAAAGTGCCGCCCATCCTGCACACACCGCTGATGTCGGGAGCCAACGCCATCTCCGGCATCGCCATCGTGGGCGCCCTGCTGATAACGGCACCGGCCGACACCCTGGTTTTGCAAATTATCGGCTTTTTGGCAGTAGTTCTGGCTACCATCAATTTAGTCGGCGGGTTTATGGTAACAGACCGCATGCTGCTGATGTTCAAAGGCCGCAGTGAAGGAGCGTCCAAATGAGCATATCGGTGTTAATTCATATCGCCTACCTGATTGCGGCTTTCCTGTTTCTCATGTGTCTGAAATGGCTGAGTTCCCCGCGCACGGCCCGCTCGGGCAACATGCTCGGGGCTATAGGTATGCTCATCGCCGCCGTGGTCGTCCTCTTGGACCAGGAGATACTCACACCCGGACTCATCCTGGCCGGCATCATCGTCGGCGCCTTGATCGGCGGCATTATGGCCAAACGGGTGCAGATGACCGCCATGCCGCAGATGGTGGCCATCCTGAACGGTTTCGGCGGTGCCGCCTCGGGCTTGGTAGCTGCCGGTGAGTTTGTCCGCCTGGCGGGCATCTTCGAGATACCCACCGTGGACAACGCTATCAGCATCGCCCTGGGGGCGGCCATCGGCGCCATCACCTTTTCCGGCAGCGTCATCGCCTTTGCCAAGCTGCAGGGATTGATCTCCGGGCGACCGATCACCTTTGGGGGACAACAGGCCTTCACCCTGATCCTTTTCCTGATCACCTTGGCGGCTGCCGTGGGCATGGCCGTCTCGCCTTCATACCTGTTCCTGATACTGCTCCTCATAGTCCCGTTGGTACTGGGCATCAATATGGTGATCCGCATTGGCGGCGCCGACATGCCCGTGGTCATCTCGCTATTGAACTCCTTCTCCGGTCTGGCAGCGGCTGCCGCCGGTTTCGTGGTCAGCAACCCCATTCTGATCATCGCCGGTACCCTGGTGGGAGCAGCCGGGTATATATTGACCGTGATCATGGCCAAAGCCATGAACCGCTCTTTGTCCAACATCGTCTTCGGCGCCTTCGGCGGCGAGAAGAGTGCCGGGCAGTTGGGTGCCGGGGAAGATCGCCCCGTGCGCTCGGTTTCTGCTGAAGATGCTGCGACCGTGTTGGCCTATGCCCAGTCGGTCATCATCGTGCCCGGCTACGGCCTGGCGGTGGCACAGGCCCAGCACCTCGTGGCCGAACTCATGAAGCAACTCGAGGCTCGCCATGTCAGCGTCAAATTCGCCATCCACCCGGTGGCGGGACGCATGCCCGGGCATATGAACGTGCTCCTGGCGGAAGCCAACATCCCCTATGATAAGCTTTTCGACCTGGAGCAGATCAACGACGAATTTCAGCGCACCGACGTGGCTGTGGTCATCGGGGCGAACGACGTCACCAACCCGGCGGCCAGAGACAATCCGGACAGCCCGTTGTACGGTATGCCCGTGCTCAACGTGGATCAGGCCAAAAGCGTCCTCGTGCTCAAACGCAGCATGGGTTCCGGATTTGCCGGTGTGGACAACCCGCTCTTCTATAATGAAAAGACCATGATGCTCTTCGGCGACGCCAAGAAGTCGGTGCAGGATCTGGTGAATGAAGTGAAAAACGCCTGATGGCCTTGGGCCGATCTGTTGGATGCGAAGATGTTAAAAAAAGACGCTGCCCGGTTCTCCCCCGGCAGCGTCTTTTCTTTATTTACTCTATTCATTTATTGCGCCTGCTATTGCTCCTGCCGGGCGGCCACACCGGCCTGCTCACGGGCGGCGGCGATCAGCTCGTGCACTTTTTCCTTTCCCACCAGCTTGACGAAGCCGCCCACCCTGGGACCGCTCTCGGCCCCCAGCAACACCCCGTATATCACCTTGAAGAATTCCTTCGGTTCCCGGCCGGCGCTGCGGGCGATTTCATACACCCCGGACTGGATGGCGTCGGCATCGTCGGTCTCATCGATCAGCTGCTCAAACCTGGCGATCAAAGCCCAGTCCTCGGCCGATAGCTCGGGGACGCGGCGGGTCGGCAGGATGAAATCATTATAATAATTCACTGCCTTGGTCAAAAGTTCCCGCACAAACTTCTCGTTGGCCTTGATGCGCTCCATCCCGAAGCTGCGGCCGAGATACTCCACCAGCTGATCGGCATCGGTGATGCTGGTGGCGTTCACCAGATTGATGATGTCCGAATAGCGCAGGCCGCCGAGATCGGGCCGGTCGCCGTGATAATATATAAACTGATACTGCGGATCGCTCGGCTCCATGGTCAGAGTTTCGTCGGTGTATTGGATGATGCTCGCCGTGCTCAGCTTTTTCTGCTGCTTGGGGTTTTTGAACATGAGCAGGTTCAGCGAATCCTGGGTCCCCCAGCGGTCCCAGTTTTCCATGGAAATGCCCGCACCGGTGGACTTGCTGATCTTCCGCCCTTCCTCGGTCAGAAAGAGCTCATACACCATGGTCAGAGGCGGCTTCCCACCGAGACATCTGACCATGGCCGCCGAGAGCTTGGCCGAATCCAGCAGATCCTTGCCGTGCATCTCGTAATTGATGCCCAGCACATGCCAGCGCAGTGCCCAATCCGCCTTCCAGTAAAATTTGCCGGTGCCGCCGAGAACGCTCTGACTGCCCTGGTAGCCGCAACCGGTCACATCGCGGAAGCTCCCGGTGCATTTATAATCCACCGTCAGCCGTTCCGGGTCGTAATGCTCCACAATGGTGGTATAAAGCTTCCCGCAGCGCTCGCAGCGCGGCAGCCAGGGAAACCAGCCGACCCGGTTCTCCTCGCGCATGGTGGGCAAGGCTAAAGCTTTGATCTCCTCCATATGGGCGAACATCTGCCGGATGCCGTCGGCAAAGGTGCCGTCGCTATAGCAGGCGGTCGCCGATTTGAAGGTGGCGTCGATCTCGGTCTGCGCCATCATCTCCCGCAACTCGGCGTTCATATGCTCCCCGAAGGAAGCCGCCGTGCCGTAGGGATCGGGAATGCTGGTCACCGGCACCCCCAGGTAATCCTTCAGCCACGGCGCGGCGATATTCTGCGGCACCTTGCGCAGGCCGTCCATGTCGTCGGAAAAGACAATGATCTCGGCATCTTTGCCCAACTGTCGCAAAGCCATGACCACATAATGGGTGCGCACAATCTCCCCGATGGTGCCCATATGCGGGTGACCGGAAGCCCCGAAGCCCGTCTCCAGGATGAATTTTTCTTTTTGCGGCCAGCGCTTGATCAATCTCTCCGCTTCCTGGAATGGCCACAACCGCAAAGCTTCAGGTGTTACTGCAAGTTCCATACAGGCAAATCTCCTTGAATCCAATTTATCATTTATCATAACCCGTCATAGCCCGCCCCACAATTGCAAAGCGGCGGCGAGCTCCGGAGACTCCTTCTGCACCTCGGCCAATGAGAGGCCGCGAGCCACGGCTTCCGCCGCCGCCATCATAGCTTTGGCTCCGGCCTTGGCACCCATGGGATGGCCCTGCACCGCGCCGCCGGCGGCGATCATCACGTCGAGGCCGATATCACCGGCAATCACCGGCAACTGCCCGGGTGTCGCTCCACCTCCCACCACCGGCAGGCTGGGCCGGTGGCAGCTGTGCGGTGATCGCAGATAATGGGCGGTCTTCAGGAACTCGCTCTTGGTGATGCCGCCGCCGCTCATGGGTGTGCAGAAAATGACGGCATCGGCGCCGGCCAGCCTGGCCAGACGGCCGAAGAGCACCCGTGAGGCCACCCCTCCGGCCAGCGAATCCAGGTAAAGTCCGGTGCCGGCGCAATGGGCCAGCACAGGCACATTGATCTCCCCATCCGCCACCAGATCCACCAAGGCATCGGGACCGGTAAAGAGCCAGTTGACCATCACGGCGCCGGCCCCGGCCGCCACCGCCCGACGGGCGCGCTCCTTGAGGCGCTCCGGCCGCCCGGTCACGTTGGCCACATAATGTACCCTTTTCCCCGTTTCCTCTTCAGCCCGGCGGGCGGCGGCCACATAGGCTTTCGTTCTCTCCTCAAGCGGCGAGAAAGAGGTGTCGCCGAGCAATTCGTCGTCCTTGATGAAGTCCACCCCGCCCAGGGCCGTCTCATAGAAGATAGCCGCGCCTTCGGCCGGGCTCAGACCGACACATGGTTTGATCATGTTCAGCACCAGCGGCCTCTCACTCACCCCGGCGAGCTGCCGCCAGCCGGCCAGTCCGTACCGCGGCCCGGGAAACTGCCTGGCATAGGCCTCGGGGAAGGTCAAATCGACGAGCTTAACAGGTAAGGCAGTAGAGGTATCGTTGCCGATGAGGGTGGTAAAAAGCATGCTGATGCTGTCGTCGAAATTGCGCCAGGGATAGGCCACTTGCAGGAGATATTCGCTCACCCCGCCGCCGGCATCTCGCCGTGGTGGCAGCTCCAGCACATCCACCACCTGTCCCTGATGCCGGGCTCTGATCTCCGCCGTCAAGCCGGGGAGCTCCATCCAGGTACCTACGGTCTGCCCCACGGCAAAGCGCCGGGCCAAGTCCATGACATCTCTCCCCGAAGGGCTGCTGACATAATACTCGGCAAAGATATAGTCCTGCTCATTTCCTCCCCCCAGCTCCGGCTGCGGTGGGACGAGGTCTTTTTGCTCCTTGTTCATCTGCGGCTGCGCCTCCATATATACTTTTAATTAATCTGTTTATCTGTAATCAACCGGTCGGTTGGTCTTCATAAAGTGAAACACTTCGTCGACCCGCGGGATGCCGGCTTGGCCTCCCGGTTTGGTAGCCTTCAGGGCGGCGACGGCTGAAGCGAAACGCACCCGCTCCTCGAGCGGCCAGCCTTTCACCAGCGCCATGCAATAAGCCCCATGGAAAACGTCGCCGCAACCGGTGGTATCCACGACCTCAACCGGGTAGATGCCATAGGTCTGCACCACGGGACGAGACGCTGCGGCATCCACATAAACGCCGCCTCTCGCCCCTTGGGTGACGATCACCGTCTTCCTCCCTGGCTGCACCAGCGCCATCGCCGCAGCTCGGGCGTCGCTCTCGCCGGTATACCGCAGCGCAAAGGATTCCGGCACAATGAGATGATCCACCAGCGGCATTACCGGGGCCACCCAATCGATGCCCGTCAATTCGAAATCGGCTACCACGGGAATACCGGCAGCTTTGGCCACCCCGGCCGCCCTCAACATGCCGGCGGCGCCCCAATGGTCCACCAGCAGCACTTTGGTGTGCTCTATCACCTCGGCTGGCGGCAACTCCGGGTGCGCCCCGGTGACGGGAGGCGGGCAGTTGATAATGGTGCGGGTCCGCGCCTTAATATCCACGATGACAATGGCATGGATGGGAGCCGCCTCTTTCACCGGCACCACTCGACTGGTATCGATGCCCTCTTTTTCCAACGTGTTGCGGACAAAGGCAGATAATTCATTTTCCCCCAGCATGCCGGCATAGGCGCAGGAAGCGCCCAACCTGGCGGCAGTCACCAAAGCGGTGGCCGTCAAACCGCCGCATTGCCGGTATCTCTCCCTGACCATCACTTTTTCATCAGGCGCCGGGTAGCGGTCCACAAAAAACAGATCGTCCACAGCCACGCAGCCCAATCCCAAAACATCGCAGCCACCGGTCCCCACCATGCGGTATTCCCTTCCTTCCGTCTCCGCAAATTTTCATTGTCATGCCAAAAGCCGGGTCGAGAGCCGAGGCAATGTCCAAGCCAAAGGTAGAGTTTCACCGCCGGGGGGCTATCTCCCTTGTGCCGCAGAAAAAAGCGGCCCCGGAGCCTGGAGAATTCAAGCTCCAGCTCCGGAGCCTCCAGCCGGCTTCGCCGCCCGGCACCGCTATGAGCTAAAGCTGCGATGGCCCACATTCACTTCCCTGACTTTCACCCGCTGGGCCAAAAGCGGGGTGTTCCAGACCTCTTTCATGCCGGCAAACACATCTGCGGCCGCCGCCACCACTTGATCGATATCCGCCTCGGTGTGGCTGTAAGTGACAAAATTCAGTCCGCCCCGGCGCATGAGCACGCCGCGGGCCGCCATCTCCTGAAGGAAATAGCTCCATACCATTTGATTGTCGGCGGCGCTCACTTCGCTGAACTTCATCATGGACATAGGCGCCAAGCCAAGGCAGGTGAAGGGGATCCCGCTATTGGCCGCCGCCCGGTTCAAGCCGTCCATCAGCCGCCGGCCGATCTGCCAGAGATAATCCGTGACCTTTTTCTCCTTGATCTCCCGCATGGTGGCCACCGCCGCCGCCAGGGAGAGTGCCTCGCCACCATAGGTGATGGAGATGGTGAGACCAGCCATTTTCTGCATCACATCCCGGCGACCGGCGACACAGCTCACCGGCATCCCGTTGGCTATGCCTTTGGCAAAAACCGCCAAGTCGGGAGTGACGCCGAAATATTCCTGCGCGCCGCCGGGAGCAAGGCGGAAGCCGGTGACGATCTCGTCCATGCAGAACAGGGCGCCATGCTTGTGAGCCAGTTCTTTAGCCGCCTGGAGATAGGCGCTCGTCGCCTCGCTGCCGCTCGTGATGTCGAGGAAGACCGCCGCCACTTTTCCTTTATGTTCTTCCAGTTTCTGCTCCAGCGCCTCCAGATTGCCGAAGGGGAAGGTGACGAGGGTGGAGGAGAGACAACTGGGCACCCCGGGCTCGTTTCTCGCCGCCGCCCACACATCGGGCCAGCCGCGATAGCCGCTGTTTAAAATGACTTCCCGCCCGGTGTAGGCCCGCACCAGCCTGGCGGCGGCAGAAGTGGCTTCGCCTCCGCCTTTGAAATAGCGGACCATTTCGGCGCACGGAATCATTTTGGTGAGTAACTCGGCGGCCTCCACTTCCGCCGGCCAGAGCAACCCGGAAATAATCCCTTTTTCCAGCTGAGCGGCAATAGCTTCCTGCACCGCCGGGTAGTTGTAACCCAAAACTATCGGACCCAGCGCATTTACAAAATCTATGTATACATTCCCGTCGATATCCTCAATCCGGCAACCGTCCGCCCGCTTGGCATAAATGGGATAGGCGCCATAGGCAAAGGCCTGCGGGCGCTTGCTGGAAGTCTGACTGCCGGCCGGAATCAGTTGCAACGCTTTGTCAAATAATTCCAGGGATTTATCATACCTCATGTTACTCACCTCTTAATAATGATAACTGTATATTAACCCACCTGGACCGCCGGGGACAATGCCTAAACGCCGGCGCCGTCACATCAACTCCGGTATGGACACCGCCACCGGCTGCCCGCTCCGGGCGGAAGCATATATAGCTTCGATGATGGCTACCGATTTCCTCGCTTCCAGACCGGTTACCATAGGTTCCCTGTCTTCCAGCACCGCCAGGGCCATATCGGCGATCTGCCGTTCATGACCGATATGGGAAAGCATGGCCGGATCGGCCATGGCGCCGGCCCGCTTCTCCCCGGCAAATTGGCCCAGCACCTGCGCCTCTTCCTCCGGGGAGATATCCTGGCCGTGCCAGGCGATTATTTTGTTGTCCTCCACGACGGTCCCACCCTGATCACCGTGCACTTCCAGCCTGGCCGGAAAGCCGGGGTAGGCGGCCGTGGAAGCGATGACCGAGCCCACCGCCCCGCTTTTGAAACGCAAGACGGCAACGGCGGTGTCTTCCACCTCGATCCTTTCATGAGCCAGGCAGGCGGCGTGAGCATAAACCGACTCCACCTCGCCGAACAGCCATTGCAAGAGGTCGATGCGGTGTATGCCCTGATTCATCACCGCTCCGCCGCCGTCGATGGCCCAGGTCCCCCGCCAGGCACCCGCATCGTAATAATCCTGCGAGCGCCACCATTTCAGATTGACCACGCCCAGGATCAGACGCCCGAAGCGCTGCTGCCGCACCGCCTCCCAGACCATCCGGTTGGCGTCGAATAGGCGGTTCTGAAAGATGGCCCCGAGCTTCACTCCCGCCCGGCGACAGGCCCTAATGATTTGGTCGCAGCGCTCGACGGTCACCTCCAGCGGTTTCTCCACCAGGACATGGCAGCCGCCCTTTACGGCCGCCAGCGCCGGCTCCAGGTGCAGGCCACTCGGCGTGCAAATGTTGACCACATCGATTTTTTCCCTGGCCACCAACTCTTCCACCGCCGTATACCAAGGTACACCCAACTCTTTCCCCATGCTCTCGGCCCGGGCGGCATCAGCATCGACTACGGCGACCAACTCCGCCGCAGGGGCTTTTTGCACGGCGCTGATATGCACCCGGCCGATGGTACCCAACCCGACAACGGCAAACCGCACCTTTCTCATCAGTCGGTCACTTCTTTCCTTATCATTCTCACGGCTTCAGCCATATGGGAGAAGACCAGGCCATCTGGCCGTTGCGCTGGCGCACCCGAATATATATATAACTCTCCGCTTTAGAGGCCACCTCGCCCGACAATACGACCTGCTCCGTCACCGCCACTGTACAAAGAGCGGCAGGCAAAGCCCTGGCCCACTGGAAGCGGGGCGTGAGCGGCGGCTCGTCCATGGCCACCTCGCAGGAATGCTGCCTCAGCTCGCCCAATGAGCATATGGCCCTGCGCCGCCACACCTTCTCGTCCAGGCGGCACTCCACTTCCAGTTCCAGGCGGGTGCGGTCGTCTCCGGCCACTTCCAGGAGCAGTTGGTCATAGCACTGGGGGTATGCCCGGCTGGTGCGGGAAGACCAGGAGAGCTCCGGCCCACCGGACCAGATGCAAGTGCCGTCGGCTCCGCCTTCCGGCGGCACGCTGCCGAACCCCGGCTCCACCTTGAGCACCTCGCCGCCCGCCACTTTCAGCTCGGCCTTCCAGTGGTTCACCGCCGTATTCCCCATGCGGCCCCAGCCCCACCGGCCTCTCACCAACCAGATCTCCTTCCCGCCGCTCTTGCCGCAGGCGAACTCCGGCCCTGGCCCGCCGTCGTCCTCCGGCACATCCACGCCGGGGGTCCAGCGCCGCCAAAGCCGCCCGTTGCAGATCAGATCGATGCAGTCTATGGCATCCCGGCCCGCCACCCAAAACCGGAGCGGCACCTGGAGGCCGCCTGCTCCGCCGGCAGCCCGACCGCTCAAAGACACCGTCTCCCCCATCGGCACCTCCAGACAGGACCAGTCCAGGACCAGGCGATCTCCGGTGACGGCAAAGGTCCGGCGACGGCGCAAGGCGGCAAAGAGCCCCGCCACGCTGAAATTTTCCACCCAGAGGCCGGTCAGCCCTTCGTTATACGCTCCCGGGCAGCCTTCATGATTGTCGGTGGAAGCGACGGCGCCAAGGTGCAGCCCGCGATCCAGCGCTGTGCGCCAGCAGTTGACCGTGCTGCGCGGGCTCATGCTGTGGCCGTCCATCGGCCAGGGAGCGTCGTCGGCTTCGCTGCAGCCGTGTTCGGAGAAGATCTCCGCCACCGGCGACAGGCGCTCATCGACCGTCGCCCAGTCGACGGCTCTCGATGCCGGCGGATATGCCAGGTGATGAGGAATGAGCAGCGCCTCATGGGCCTCTGCCCAGGCCTTCAGTTCGGTCAGGGGTATATCTATCCCTGGCAACTGCAGCGGCGACACTGGTGCCAGCACATGACGATCGCCGTATTTACTGGAGTGCCATTCGAAACCGGCCAAAGCGATGAAGCGCCCCGGCTGCGTGGCCGCCTCCAGCGACCGCAGCACCAGCGGCCAGTTTTCACGCACCTTGGCGAAGCCGGCCAGGTGCTTCCGCACCGCCGGGTCCTCAGGGTTTTGCGGCAAGTCGGGCCAAGCGCCATGCGCGGTGAAAGCCCAGATATCCAGCCGCTCCCGGGCCAGGCGCGCCGCCCGCTCCAGACTGCCCCGGCCATATCCTATTTCATTGTGATTGTGCAAATCCGCCCAAATCAGTTTGTCCTTCAACATTTCCGGTCTCGCTTCCCTTTCCGGCTTGTTCCTTCTTCTCGCCGCCACCTGCGCCATTCCTGCCGGCGGTGGAAATACCCGCCGAAAGCAGGCATAATAGAAGACGTGATTTAGGCGACTAAAGGAGGCAGACCGGTGAAAATAAAACGCGCTCTTTTTGACATCCAGCGGGAGCCCTTTGCCCGCCCCTTCGGCTTCAAAGGCTCTTTCTTCCGGGAAAAATGGAATGCGGTGGTGCGCCTGGAAGAAGCCGGCGGCCATGAGGCTTTCGGCTTGGGCGGCCTGGCCGTCCTCTGGTCCGATGAGGCCGTCTTCACCGCTCACAGCGAGGCCGGCGGCAACCTGATCATGCTCTGCCTCCTGGAAAAGGCGCTGAAGCTGGCGGAAGGCCGGGAATTTGCCGACCCGCCCGAGTTGCTTGCCACCGTCAAAGACGAAGTGCATGGCTATGGCCGGCTGATCACCGGACGACCCGCCCTCCGCCCCACCTTTACGCTCAATGCCCTGGTAGCCTTGGACAACGCCGCCTGGGTGCTTTATGCCCGCCTGCGGGGCGGTAAAAGTTTCACCGACCTGATCCCGGCGGCGGTGCGGCCGGCATTATGTCATCGCCAGAAGCAATTGGTGGCCGTACCGCTCGTCACCTACCATTTGCCTCTATCCACCGTGGAAAGCCTCCTGCAAAACGGAGCCGGCCTGCTCAAGATCAAGATCGGCCAACCGGGCAGCGAAGAAGAGATGCTGGCCAAAGATATGGCCCGCCTGAGCGAGGTGCATCAGGTGGCCAAAGCCTACGCCACACCGTTGACCGAGAGCGGTCAGGTTTTATATTACCTCGATGCCAACGGTCGCTACCGCCATAAAGAGAGCATCGTTCGCCTCCTGGACCATGCCGGGGCCATCGGGGCTCTGGAGCGCATCGTCATTCTGGAAGAACCTTTCGGCGAAGAGCTGGAGATCGATGTCAGCGATCTGCCCGTGAGGATCGCCGCCGACGAAAGCCTGCACGATGCCGCCGCCGTCGCCCACAAAGCCGCGCAGGGCTATAGCGCCATAGCCATCAAGCCGGCAGGGAAAACCATGACGGTGGCCTTCGAGATGGCTTCTGCCGCCGCTCGCCACCGGATGGCCTGCTATGTGGCGGATAATGCCTGCGTGCCGTTCCTGGTGGACTGGAACAAGATCTTTGCCGCCCACCTGCCTCCTTTCCCCGGCATCAAAGGCGGACTGATGGAAGCCAACGGACCGGAAAGTTACCCCGATTGGCCGGCGCTCGTGGCGTCCTCCCACCCAAGAGCGGGAGCATCTTGGCTGTGGCCCGAACGTGGGACTTTTCACCTGGATCAGGAGTTTTATGAAGCCTCCGGAGGCATCCTGGACGATCCCGGTCCGGTCTACACCGGCTTGCCACTGCTTCGCTAACTCGGATCTATCTGCACATAAACCGGACTGGCGACGGCCAAGTGCCCGTCTACCTGCACCGCTTTCACCCAGTAAGCATGCTCGCCCGGAGGAGCCGGGTCGCTCCAGGTCGCTTCAAGAGCTACAGCCTGTGGCAGCCCCGACCAGCACGAGGCGTTCACCTCCGCCCATATCCCGTTTTCATATATAAATGAACGAACCGGTGCAGGCCAGGCATTCGGCTCCTTCTCCGCCCCGGCCCCCTCCCCGGACGGCCAGGTCAGGTTGATGAAGGGCGTGCTGAACTCCAGCGACGCTTCCTCCCCGAGAAGGGGGATCCACAGGCTGCGCTCGATACCCACGGTATAGGCGAAGAGCTCATAACTCTTGCGGCCATCCTGGTTCGCCCCGCCGGCCGCGCTGCTGCTACCGCTCATACAGCCTCTCCCGTCCGTGCTCCCGCCCCCGACCCCATCCGGGCAGCGGCTCACTTTTATGTCTTTCCCGATGAGCCAAGCCTCCGGCTCTGCACACCCATTAAGCTTCAAGTTTACCGGCCATTTTAAAGCGGCGTATCTTTTCTTCGGCCTGATGCCGGCGAAGGAGAGCCTCAGCCAGCGCCGGCCGGCAGTCGGGCCGGTGGTCGAGCCGGTGGCTGGGCTTGTGGTCGGGCCGGCAGGATCGGGCCGGTAGACCGCAACCAGTTCCTTCCCCCGGCGCAGCTCCAGGCGTTCAATGGGCGCCGTGCCCACCACCCGGCAGTGCACCGTCACCGGTGAGGAACTCTTTACACATGAACCCATCTCGCCTCCCGCCACCTCTACATCCATGATGAGGCGGGTGCCGGTGGTAGCATAACAGCGCCGCCGGGACAGGGCCTGCCAGAGAGACTCCCTGGTGCATTCTCCCCCCCTCACCGCCGTCAGGCCCCCCGGCCCGCTGAATATCCCCGAGGCATAGGACAATAGTCCAGGACGCCCTTTATGATCGTCGCTGCCGCCGGTGAAGCCGACCTTCATCTGCCGCTCCAGGGCCTCAAAAATAAACCATTCAAAATAACCCCAGGTGGAACAGATTTCGATCAGCGGTTCCAACTCGTGATGATGATAAGCAAAATTGGCATAACGCCCGCCTACATGGGGTATGAGCATCGCCCGCCCCGGCGGCAGGTGATTATATACTTCAGTAATGGGGTAATACGAGCGCCCGCTGTCACGCTCGCCCGAGCTCCCACAGCCGACTTGCCCGCCGGCGCGCTCGCTGGCGCGCTCGCCGGAGTGCCCGCCGTCATTGCTGCCCGGGTTTTTCTCTTCCCGGGTACACCAGAAGCCTGAGCGCAGCAGTTCGCCATCGTCGTCCACATAGAGCACGTTGTGGTCGCCGCCGCCCGGCGTGTTGCCCGACCATTCATAGCCCAGGAAGGCGGTGAAGCAACCCGGCCGGTTGGCCTCGGCCACAGCCTTGCGGATGGCCGCCCATTCCGAGCTGTTGATATCATAATCATTCCCCTGCAGGGAAGCGAAATCCAGTCCGGAGATATGGCGGGCGATTTCAAGCTGCTCCACAGCCGGACGGAGCCCCAGCGCCTCGCTGGACTGGCTGTGCAGGTCGCCCCAGAGAATGCTCTCCCCCTCAGAAGTCACCAAAAGCGGATTGCTCACAGCGGCAAGGCCGTCCGCGCAGCGGCCGCAGAAATGGTAGAGGCCGGGAACACTGATCTCCAGACCGTCAAGGCGCACGAGACCTTCCGGCGGGATGAGCACCTTCCATTTTCCCTTCCCGTTTCCGCAAGCAGCCTCCGGCAGCGGGCGGAGCCGGCTCTGGTCGGCGCCTGCCGCCAGCCACCACGCCACCTCCACTTCCTTGCCGCCGGCCACATTGCCCAACTCATCTTCCAGGCGCAGCAAAGCCTGGAATCTTTCCCCCGGGCGCACCAGGGACGGCACCTGGATGGAGAGGCGGGCCAGTTTCCCGGCCACCACCGGCACAGGCAGATGCGGAGAGAGCTCCACCCATCTTCCCGTGCCGCCATAATCGACCAGCACTTTAAATGCCCCATGCGGGTTGACCACCGCAGGTGCCCTCTGCCCCGGCGAGCCGCCGGTTCTGTCGCCCAAGGTGATTTCGATCTCCTCACCGGGCTCGAGGTAGCCGTCAATCACCCTGATCCACACCAGCGGCCACCAAGGTCTCCTGTAGCCTTTGCGGTCAAAGCGCACTTCGAGTCCCGCTCTGCCGCGGCAGTGGGCGGTGAGGTAGTTGGGAGCGGTGGGTTCCGCTGTCTGCGGACTGCCCCAGTCGGAAGCAAAAAGCCAGGAAACGCCCACGCGGCCGTCCTGTTCCAAACCCAGCGGACCAGCTTTATATATAATAGTCCAGGTACCCATGGAACCAGCCTTTACGGGCACCGGACCCACCAGAGAGGCCGCACCCAGGTCATGGTGGTGCATACATTGCATCCGGATAACACCTGCCTAATAATTTACCGTAACTGATTGCGCAACTTCTTAATATAATTATTCTAGCATCGGGCAGACAAATCCTGTGGGACCCGCAGGCAATTGTCGCGCCCGAGCGAAAGGAAGCTCATGATACCGGCCTCTTGCGGCCTATTTATCTAGGCTTATCTATATTGGATGATATATAAAAATGGTGGCGCTAACCCAAGACATACCGCTTTAGCCCAGCAAATGCCTGATGGTGCCCATCAAAGCCGCCTCCGCCATGGCAAATTGCTCAGGCAGGGTGACCGGCTCCCCCGTTTTATGATCCCTGTTGTTGCGCACTTCGGTGGTCAATCGCCGCATCCCGGGGCAGGCATCTTTCCAGAAAGCTTTGAAGAGCAGTTGCCGGTCCCGGCCTTTATAGGGAATATACGGGTCCGGCCGGGGATCGGCGCCAATTTGCGTCCAGGCGGAAATGATCATCTCCGCCCAGGTCATGATTTCTCTCCGGTCACCTTCCGGCAGCTCTTCGTATTCCGCCGGGAGCAGGGCGGCAGGAGCGGCTTCATGTTGATGCATATCGAGATGATGAGTATAACCGAACTTAGCGTGCAGGGCGGTCACGGCGCGATAGTGTGTGGAACGCCGGCTGGTATTTGGTTCCACGAATAAATCGTCGTCTACTTGTTCGTATTCGATCCCTATCAAACCTGGCTGATGCTCGCTCGCCCGCCATTCGGGATACCGGCCAAAGCGGCTGCCGTCGGCAGCTTTCCCGAAAGCTATCTTGAGGAATTGCTCATTATCCACCTTGCCATCCCAGCAACGCTCCGGGCTTTGGGACCGGCCTTGGGAGTTGGTGTCGGGCAGAAGTGAGATCAAAAGATGTGATAAAATATCCTCCACCGGCAGCGCGGTGGGCGTGCCGTCAAGATGGCGCCCGGTGAAAAGCTGGGCCGCCAGATCCACAGCCACCGCCGTTCCCGCCGGCTCGTGGGCGTGAGGTACGGCCACCAGCAAGCGCCGGCCGGCACTTCTGTTCCCGGTGGTCAAACCGACCACCTTCCGGCCCCCAAGCTGCGGCCAGACGTGAAGCTCGGCCTCTTCGGGATGTTCCGCCGCCCACCTGACAAAAAGCGGCTGCCATTCCTCCGGATGACTTACCCAGCAATCTTCGGCGTTCGCACTGTAGCAGTCGATTTCCATAACCTATATGGCCCCCACCGAATCCCTCAGCACCAACTGCGGCGAGAACTGATGGCGCACGGGCCGCTCGCTCCAGCCGGCAGCCAGATCCAGCAACAGGTTGATGGATTTGCTGCCGATTTCCCCGGTGGGTACCCGCATGGTGGTCAGCTTGGGCTCCACCCACTGAATCGAATGGTAATCGCCAAAGGCGGCCACACTGATGTCGGTAGGCAGGCGCAGTCCCATCTTGGTCAACTCGGAGACGATCAGCAAGCCGTCCTCCTGGGAGAGCCCGATGATGGTCGTCGGTTTACCGGTGGCTTGACTCTCCTCCAACAGGCGCCGGCATTCCTTGGGGTGGGGAGCGACGGGCGCACCTCCCCAAAGTTCCAGGCCGTTTTTGGCCAGCTCTTCGTTGATGCCCTGCAGGTGGGCGGCTCCGACCGGACGCCCCTCCGTCCGGCCGACGGCAGCGATGTGCCGGTGGCGCAAGGACAGCACATAACGGGCCATATCCCGCCCGGCGCCGATGTGATCATAGCCGACCCAGTTGATGTTTTCAGGCAGGTATGCACCGCCCGTGACCACATAGGGCACTTCCACTTTCGCCAGCTGTTCGGCTTCCTGGGTGGTGAGGGTGGTTCCGAGAATGATGTAACCGCACAGTCCATGTGAGCGCATGTAGTGACCCATGATATCCTCGGTCAGGTCCCCGGTGTTCAAGCGCATGAGCATCAGCTGCTGCCCGCGGCGGAAAGTCTCCTCGGTCAGGCCCTGCAACAGATCGGCAAAGAAATCGGTGAGGAATATTTCCATATTGGGAAACACCACCAGACCGATGGTCTCACCACGGTTGAGGATGACCGGCGGGCGATAGTTCAGCTCATGCATATACTCGATCACCTGGCGCCGCGTCTTCTCGCTGACGCCTGCCTTGCCGTTCAACACCCTGGATACCGTAGCCACGGAAACTCCGGCCAACTCGGCCAGCTTTCTTATATTCACCTTCTCGCTCATAACCACCATCCTCAACAATACCCATAATAATCGCCAATCTGGTTAATTACGTTATTATTGGCTTTATAGATGGAAAATCCTCCCCTGCCGGGCACCGCTACCGCATACAAATGGAAGCCCATACAAATGGAGGCCCGCAACGGCGGAAGCGCCCGGCAGAGCCAAGCGCTTCCTCCAGCGACGCCTCCTATAGCTAGGGAAATGATCTATGTGAAAACCGCCATTTAGCTTATAGTTTCGCCAAAAAATCCTGCATGGCATCTTTTATTAGCGGCATATAAGCCTCAATACCCATCCTGGGCGACATCTCGTTTTTGTTGACAACGGCATTGACCATGGTCTCCATAATGGTTATAGCCGAAGTGGGCATCATGTAGTCTACGGTGAACATGGGTAGTTGCACCATCTGCAAAACCGCCTTGTCGTGGTTCCACACCGGCAGACCACTTGGGAAATACTCCTGGTTGATCTTGTGGTTTGTGGTCAGGCAGCCGGTATTCACCTTGTGGTAGCGCTGCGACTCCTCGTCGACCATATACTTGATAAGCTCCCAAGCCAGTTCCTTATTTTTGGAAGCCTTGGTGATGCCGAAAGCGCCTATGGTTATCATGGTGTGAGATTTGCCGTTGGGCGCCTTGGGAGCCAGGGCCAATCCGAGGGTTTGGCCATCTTTCATATGTTCAGGCGCGCCGCCGTATAGGCTGACAGACCTGATGATCATTGCCGCCTTGCCGTTAAAGAAGGCCGTATTGGCCCGACTGCCGTTGAAGTTGTGGTTGGGAGTCGACGCGCCGTACTTGAAATCCATATCCTGCAGAAAGGCCAACGCTTCGATGGTAGCCTGAGAATCCAGCAGTATTTTGCCGGGGTCGTTAGGATCTTGGATGCCGCCGCCACCGTTATAAAGGAAGGGGACCCACGTCTTCCAGGCGTGGTGCCAACCATACTGGTCCTTTTGCCCGTCACCGTTGGTGTCAATGCTCATTTTGCTCGCTGCCTGCAAGAAAGCATCCCAAGTCCATTCACCATTCGGGTACGATACACCAGCAGCATCAAAGAGCCGCCTGTTGAACCAGAGGGGGTAGAGACCGGCACGCACGTGTGCTACACCAAAAGAACGACCTTTATAATATGTACGCAGGCGATACTCCGGAATCCAGTCCTTAAAAAAGGCCGCATCCCGCTCCACATAGGGGGCGACATCGATAACCACCCCGTCCAGCAGCCATTCAAGAAAGTTTCCATCAGATGAACCTGTCACCACATCCGGGGCAACACCGGTAGCTACCATGGTCAACACTTTTTCTTGATAATTCGCCGATTCCATGATAACATCAACTTTCACTCCGGGATGGTCTCTCTCAAATCGTTCTATACTCGGAGCAAAGTATTTCTTGTCGCCATCCGAATAAAGCATCAAAGTCAGGGTGTTTGTGGCCGCGCTTGCACCGTGAGCAGATAAAATCACCGAACAAAACAGCATTAAGACTACTAGACGTTTTATCATGGATGTTACCTCCATTTACAAAAAATAAATGCCGGACGACAACAAACCTTTTGCCTAGTAAAGTCCATGTCTTGCAGCTATAATCCTGACAACACCACCATCCTTTCGCGCATCGACAGCCGAAGCGACGGTTGAGGTTTTTGGCTTATGTCCGACACCTCGGCAGTTGAACACATATGCATTCACCATGTTTCTACTGTTTCCCTTTTGTCCTTTGCACTTTTTGTGCAATGATGTCAACGCACATACACGTTAGATGCATCACGTTGCACAAGCACGGAAATGCACGGTTGCCAAACCGGAATGCACACCCATATTTACATTGCCAATTCTGGGGATTCACCTGAAGATCAACATCTTGCAACGCTCCCGCACCCCCGTTTGCTGGTGCGGGTGGATGGGCACGATGAGGAGCATACGTTTGTCCCTGAGTCTAGCAGAGAATGATTATCAGTCTCAAGTTAACTTAATTATTTATAATTTTTCCGTGATTACCTTGACACCAATAACAACGGTTGTTAATATAATAGCATCTGGAGCAGGCGGGTAACCATTACCGCAGCCGGGCTTGTCGGAATAAACAAGCAGCAGGTGTGCCGCCGCGTTGTCCACAGCCGCAACGCCCATCCAAAACGGCGCCCTGTGGGACCCTTCCGTTGCTAAATTTACATCGACGGAGCGGGTCTTTTTTGTTGACGGTCCGCCCGTTGGCAAGAGGAGTATCGCTATGAGCAACCAATCAAGCCCGGCCAACCACGAAAAAGAGCAGGTTGCCTGGGTTTCTGTAGGAGCAGCTGTTTTCCTTACCATAATCAAATTTGTCGTCGGCTTCGCCACCGGTAGCCTAGGCATTTTGTCTGAGGCCGCCCATTCCGGACTGGACACGGCGGCCGCCTTGATGACGGCACTGGCTGTGCGCATTGCCGGCAAACCGGCCGATAAGACGCACAATTATGGCCACGGCAAGGTGGAAAATTTTTCCGCCCTCCTGGAGACCATGCTCCTCCTTTTCACCTGCTTCATCATCATCAAAGAGGCCGCCGCCCGCCTGCACAGCGGCCAGTACCTGGTGGAAGTGAATGCCTGGAGTTTTGCCGTCATCGCTCTCTCCATCATCGTGGACATCAACCGTTCGCACTACCTCTATAAAGCGGCCCGCCGCTACAGAAGCCAGGCGCTGGAGGCCGACGCCCTGCACTTCAGTAGCGATATCTGGAGTTCGGGAGTGGTCTTGCTCGGTCTCCTCTTCGTCAAGCTGGGCTGGCCGGCCGGCGACCCGCTGGCCGCCTTGGGAGTGGCCGTTCTGGTGGCCGTTGCTACCTTGCGCCTGGGCAAACGCACCATTGAAGCCCTGCTGGACACCGCCCCCCCAGGCTTGTCTTCCCGCATAAAGGAAGCTGTGCAGGAAATCGAAGGAGTGCAAGAGTGCCGCATGGTGAGGGCCCGGCAGGCAGGCGCTCATGCCTTTGTCGACATCAAAGTGGTGTTGGCTAAGGATATGCACTTAAGCGCCGCCGACGGAGTATTGCAAAATGTGGAAGCCGCCGTGCAGCAACTGCTGCCGGAAGCCGATGTGATGGTGCGTCCTCTTCCCGACCTCAAACGGCCTCTCACGGGTTAGCCGGCAGGAATTACTCTGCCTATGCCTAAAGTACACATGTTATGAAGGTGAACAAGCGCAGAAAACCTACATCGAACGTCCGCACGGCCGAAGCCATCCTCATCGGATTTCTCAATAAGCATAAGTGGACTTATATCGCCGCCGCCCTGCTGATCATCGCCTCCAATTATAGCCAGATGCTCGTCCCGAAAGTGATCGGCACCTTCTTCGACCAGCTGGTCGAGGGGCTCCTGACGACCGCCGAGCCGCTGTATTACGCCGGCTTAGTGGGCGGTTTTACCTTGCTTTACCTCTTTTTGTCCTGGGCGGCCAATGCTTTGGTCTACCGCCGGGCCAGGCAATTCGAGTTTTACCTGCGCAATATCCTCTTTGCCCACTGGGAGAAGCTGTCGGCTAACTATTTCACACATCACAGCGTGGGCGATCTGATGGCCCATGCTACGAACGACGTGCACGGGGTGCGCATGTTCATCTCCACGGGCTTGCTGAACGTGGTGAACGCCGTCTTCTCCATCATCCTGGCGGTATCGATGATGATCGGCACGGTCGACATGCAACTGGCTCTATACAGCTTGATCCCCATGCCGTTTTTATCCTTGATCGTGGCGTACCTCCGGCCGCTGATCCGACAGCGCTCCCGGGCGGTACAGCACAGCTTCAGCCTGCTTTCGGAGCGCACGCAGGAAAGCATCAGCGGCATCAGGGTGGTGAAGGCCTATGCCAACGAAGAAGTGGAGCTCGGCCGCTTCCGGGATGCCGCCCAAAATGTGGTGCTCCGCACCCTGCAGCTCACCTTGGTGGCCGCCCTCTTCAGCCCGGCAGTGCAGTTGGTGGGTGCCATCTCCTTTGTCATCTCCCTCGGGCTCGGCGGCATACGGGTGATCAACGGCGATCTGACGCTCGGCTCCCTGATCGCCTTCAACTCCTACCTGGTGCTGCTCATCAACCCCATGCAGCGCATCGCCCAGGTGATCGACCAATCCCAGCGGGCCGGCGCCGCTTTAGGCCGGCTGACCGATCTCTTGATTGTCAAGCCTGAGATCAAGGACAGCCCCCACCCGGTGCCCGTCGAGCGCCTGCACGGCGACATAGAGATAAAAGGGTTGACCTTCTCTTATCCGGGCACCGCCAAAGCGGCCCTGAGCGACTTCAACGTGCAGATCAAGGCTGGACAAACCGTCGGCATCCTGGGGCACACCGGCGCAGGCAAAAGCACCCTGGCCAATCTGCTGCTGCGCATCTACGACCCGCCGAGAGGCAGCATCTTCATCGACGGGCACGACATTCTCGATCTGCCCCTGTTCACCCTGCGGCAACAGATCGCCTATGTGCAGCAGGATATCTTCCTTTTCTCCGATACCATCAGGGAGAACATCGCCTTCGGCGTGGACCGGCCAAGCGAGGAAGAGATTGTCCAAGCCGCCCGACAGGCCCAGTTCTACGACAACATCATGGACTTTCCCAAACGCTTCGAGACGGAGATCGGCGAGCGCGGCGTCACCCTTTCCGGTGGGCAAAAACAGCGCCTGGCCTTAGCCAGGGCGCTCATCAAGGCCGCACCAATAATGATCCTGGACGACAGCTTCTCGGCCGTGGACACCGAGACCGAGGCGGCCATACTGAAAGCCTTGCAAAAGCAGTTGGGCCGGCAGACTACCATCATCATCGCCCACCGCATCTCCACCATCAAGGAAGCCGACTTCATCATCGTCATGGACGAGGGGCGCATCGTGCAGCAAGGCCGGCATGAAGAGCTGATCTCCGTCCCCGGCACCTACCGGGATATATATGAAATGCAATTATACGGCACCGGCGAAACCAACCGCCCGGAGCTTATTTCCGGAGGTGAGACGGCTTCGTGAGCCGCATGTACGCTCCCCCTCCCCCAACCACCGGCGCCACCTTAGCCTCTGCTGCCGCCCCGGCTGCTCCTGCCGGCGACATCCGCCTGCTGAAACGGATCCTCGCCTTCGCCGTGCCGCACTGGCAGCTCTTTATCCTCTCGGTCCTGCTCCTCCTGGGTGGCATCGGCGCCGAGTTGGCCCAGCCTTACCTGCTTAAGGTGGCCATCGACAATTGCATCAACGTCCCCGATCCCGATCAGGCCGGCCTGATCAGGCTGATGTTCATGTATCTGGGGGTGTCGGTAGCCGCTTTCATCCTCAATTACAGCCAAGCCAACCTCTTGCAGAAAATCGCCCGCACCATCATCTTCAACCTGCGCATGACGGTCTTCGGGCACCTGCAGAAGCTCTCTCTGTCCTATTACGACCATAATTCCGTCGGCCGCCTGGTCACCAGGGTCTGCAACGATACGGAGGCTATCAACCAGCTTTTCTCGGGCATGCTGGTGCAGTCCTTGCGGGACATATTCGTCATCGCCGGCGTCATCGTGGTCATGTTCGGCCTGCATCCGCGCCTGGCGGCCGTGAGCCTCCTGGTGCTGCCGCTGATCTTCGCCTTCGCCTTCTGGTTCAGGAAAATCATGCGCCGGGCTTACGATACCACCCGCTTTCACCTGGCCCGCCTCAATGCCTACCTGGCGGAAAATCTGGCCGGTATGCGCACCATCCAGATTTTTACCAGGGAAGCGCGGCAGCTGCAAAACTTCAAAAACATCAATACCGATTACCTCAAGGCCAACCTGCAGGAGATCACTTTAACCGTTTCCTACAGCAACCTGCTCACCTTCCTGGGACAGATAGCCGTCACTCTGGTCATCTGGTATGGCGGCGGCGAGGCGGTGCGCGGCTTCGTGCCCGCCGGGACTTTATATGCCTTCATCAGCTATATCCGTCAGCTTTACCAGCCCATCCACCATCTCACCCATGAGCTGGGCACCATTCAAGCCGCCCTCACCGCCTCGGCGCACCTGGTGGACATTTTGGACGAAAAGCCCAAGATCGCCGATCCTCCCCAACCTGTCAGGCTCGGCCGCATCAAAGGGCGCATCGATGTGCAAAACGTGTGGTTTGCCTACAATGAGGATAACTGGGTGCTGAAGGATATCAGCTTTGCGGTGGCACCCGGGCAGACGGTGGCTTTCGTCGGCGCCACCGGTGCCGGCAAAAGCTCGATCATCAATCTCATCAGCCGCCTTTATGATGTGCAGAAAGGGCGGATCCTGATCGACGGCATCGATGTGCGCCACGTCACCCAGCATGAGCTGCGGCGGCAAATCGCCGTCGTGCAGCAGGATGTGTTTCTCTTTGCCGGCACCATCCTCGACAACATCCGGCTGGGCCGCCCGGACATCAGCGAGGAAGAGGTGCGCAACGCGGCCAAAGCCGTCGGCATTCATGACTTTATCGAAAGCCTGCCGGACGGCTATTACGAAAAGCTATATGAAGGCGGGTTAACCCTCTCCACCGGCCAGCGCCAGCTGATCAGCTTTGCCAGAGCTCTGGCGCACAACCCGGCGGTGCTGATCCTGGACGAAGCTACCGCCCATATCGACACGGAAACCGAAAGCCTGGTACAGGCGGCGCTGAAGCGCATCTCCCAGGAGCGCACCACTTTGATCATCGCCCACCGCCTCTCCACCATCCAGCATGCCGATCTGATCCTCGTGCTGGACAACGGCCGTATCATCGAGAAGGGGAGGCACGAGGACCTCCTGGCTTTGGGCGGCCATTATGCCCGCCTATATGAACTCTCCTGGACGATGGAAACGGATGGCCAAGCCACCGGCAAGTCAA
Organism: Bacillota bacterium; assembly: GCA_012840225.1. GTDB lineage: Bacteria > Bacillota > Limnochordia > DTU080 > DTU080 > DULU01. Next base: position 76,090 of record DULU01000066.1, on the reverse strand, counting down.
GCTAGTGCTGCCGCCGGCCGACCTGTCTGTCTGCAGGAATACGAACAGCTCCGGAGGAGGATGCCGGAGCTGTTCGTAACATTATACATACTATTTTTGCATGCTATTTTGTCAGCTGTTTACTTGCGGTTTTTCCAGTAATCATCGAGGAAGGCTTGCATTTGCCGGGCGAGCTCAGGCACACCGATGGCCGCCGACATTCTGCCTGCGATGATATCTTTCCAGGTTTGGAAGCTGTCGATAACCAAGCCGGCAGGGTTCTGCCGCTCCGAATTTTTATACCAGTTGAGTGTATCGGTGAACGCCTTCATATTCGAAGGGGTGGAGACGTTCAGGAAGTAGCGGACCGCCACGCTGGGCTGAGTGGGTATAACCGCTCCAAGCTGGGCGAATTCACCCATCCGCTCCCTTTGCATGATGAAGCTGACAAATTTCTTGGCCAGATCCGGATGCTTGGTGCCTTTGTAGATGGTCCAGGTTTCCTGGGAGAAGTAGGCGGTGCGGTATTCCTGGCCATCCAGCACCAGCTTGGGATAGGTGGTCACATCCCAGTCGAATTTGGCGTTATTCCTGACAGTCGGAATATCGAACACGCCTCTGGTATGAACACCGATGATGCCGTTTAAGAAGGCTGCCGAGACCGCCGGCGAAGACAATTGGTAATAGCCGCCGATCTTGCCGGTCATGAGATCGGAGGTCAACTGGATGCCGGCGATAGTGACCGGATTGTCGATCAACACCCGGCGCATATCATCCGAATACACATTGCCGCCATAGTTCAGGGCATGCGCCGATTCGCTGAAAGCCATGCCCCAGATATCCGGGATCTGGTCCCCGTTGGTGTCCTGCGTCATCTTCTTGGTCATGACCAGCGCTTCATCCCACGACCAGTCCGGCGGCATGATGACACCGGCGGCACCCAATAAGTCTTTGTTGTAGTAAGCCACATGGGCGTTGACACCGAACGGCACGGCGATCAGGCGACCTTGCCAACGGTGGTTGTTGATCATAGCCGGCACGATCTCCCGGATGTTGGGATCCGAGGCGTAAAGGTCGTCCAGCGGCAAGAGCAGATCGGCAAAACCCCACAACCCGAGGCCGGACCAGATCACGTCGGGCGCCATATCGCTGGCAATGGCTACCTTGACTTTGTCGTAATAGTTTTCTCCAGAGACTACCGGATACAACGCTTCCACTATCACACCAGGGTTTTCCGCCTCAAAATCACGCGCCCAACGATTGAACATATCCGCCCGTTCTTTTTGTGCGCAGCAGAAATAAAAAGTCAATCTGGTTGTTTCCGCCGCAGCTGCACCGATATTGAACAACACCACCAACATGCATAACGCCGCCGTCAACTTTGTCAATCGCATACATATCCCCCTTTTATTACGATAATTTAGCGGGTCCAGTGGTTGCGCCCACCACGAGCGTCGGAACGACGCAGTAACGCAATGGGCCCGCAATATCGCCCATGAGCAGATCGGTCACCATCTTTACCGCCACCCGTCCCATCGCCGCGAAGCGGTAATCGAAGGTAGTGAGGTTCAAATCGCCGACCTGAGCCATAAAGTCGTAACCGGCCACAGAAATATCATCAGGCACAGCGAGCCCGGCCGCATGCACGGCGCTCAGCACCACGGCGGCTGCCGCATCGTTATACGCCCATATGGCCGTCGCCGGTGCAGCCATGTTGATGAACTTATTGACACCTTCCTGCAGTGACTCCACATACCGGCTGCATTGCACCTGCTCAAACAGTTCCGGATCGTAGCAGCCCAGACGTTCCAGCTCGCTGCGCAGACCCCAGGCCCGCTCCCGCACGGCGGACGAGTTTTCCGGCCCGGCCAGGTGGGCGATGCGCCGATGACCCAAATCATATAAGTAACGGGCCATCTGCACTCCGGCGGCAAAATCGTCCAGAGTGACGGCGTTGCTTATTCCGGGAATATGCCGATTGAAAAGCACGACCGGCACGCGGCACGAGCGGATCACCGCCACGTCTATCTCATCCGAATCCAACCAGGTGATAAACAGTATGGCATCGGGATGTGCAGCCATCCCCTTCTCGAAGCAAGCCGCCACGGTATCCACCCTTCTGGCTTGCACAAATTCGGTCGTCAACCGGTACCGGGCGGCGATATGCGCAATCTCTATCAACGTCTCCGCAAAAAATGGTTGGATGTTTTCGCCGTGCATGAGCACGACCAGCCGTCTTAAACCGGAGCTGTCTTCATAGCCGCGGCCGGCCGGTTCCCGCTCTTTCACGGCTCGGCTTTTATCGATTTTGTATTGCTGGCGCCGGGCTTCCGCCTGAATACGCAGACGCGTCTCCTCGGCAATTTGCGGATCTCCCCGCAAAGCCCGGGAAACGGTGGAAATAGAGACATGGCAAGCCTGGGCAATATCCTTTAGCCGAATCACACTTTTACGCAACAGAAGCCTCCTCAAATGGGGTGACACCGATGTCCGCCGACGGCAGATTGTCCGGCTCATATTTACAATTCCCGCCGAGTCGGCAAAATCCTCCGCAAACAGTTAAAATATTTTCGGGGTTATTGCATTTTGGCGCAGGACCTCTTTCAGCCATTTATCAACCGCAAACCTATTTTTGCAATTATATTGCGAGCAAATTTGCAGGAGTTTGCAAGGCCTTTAAAAAAGAGCCCACTTTTTACTACCACCAGCCTGCGGCAGCAAAAAGTGGGCCAATATCCTACATCAAACAGGACTAATCCCGTACCGTTTTACGAAGTGGCGCCGGCAAAGGGAGCCAACCCTGCTGCGGCCGCCATCAACTGCGATACCGGCAGCTTGTTGGGGCACTTCTGCTCGCACTGACCGCACGCCACACAAGCTGCAGGATCGTAACCGGAGAGTCCGGCTGCTCTTTTCTCCGCCAACCCTTGGCGCGCTTCCTCAGCCAGGCTGGGAATGCGCAGATTGGTAAACAGTTCCAGCACCTCCGGAATGAGGATCCCTTGTGGGCATTCTCCACAATACCGGCAGCCGGTGCACAATTGTTGTAAGTCGATGCTCCGATAAAGCTCGTTCAGGCCGGCCACCAGTTTTTCCTCGCTCTCCGGCGGCAGCGGACCCTTTTCCACTACTGCCGCCCCCTGCACCGCGTGCTCGGCGTAGGTGATGCCGTTGAGAGCCGCCAGGAGATCCGATTGCCCTATGATAAAGCGCAGAGCTGCTTCCACCATGGAAGCACACCCGGCTTCTGCCGCTATGCGCCGGAGAATAGGCGCCGGCCTGGCCAGTCTGCCGCCAGCCAGCGGATTCATGGCCAGCACGCCTATACCCCGCTCCGCGCAGTACTCCAGGACCGGCCGCTGAGCGGTGTTGAGCGGGTTGAACTGAATCGTCAACATGTCGAACTCATAAGGAGATTCCTTTAAATATCTGATGATATCGGCAGCAGGGCTGTGGGTGGTCAAGCCAATGTAATCCACCAGCCCTTCCTCCTTGGCTTTGAGCACCCCGTCCAGAAATCCACCGGGCATGATGGCACCCTGAAACACCGTGGGGCTATGGCACGACCACAACTGGTATAAATCCAGATGATCGACACCCAGAATCCGCATGGACCGCTCGATCTGCCACCGTACCTGGTCGGCGGTGCGGATGCCGAAACCCCTTTCCGGCTGGTACTCCCCCAACTCCGTGCCGCCGTTGCCCGGGCTGGACTTTGCGGTAACGATGACCTTGTCCCGCAGGCCGGCAATCCCTTTACCCAGATAGGCTTCGGCTGTGCCGCGCCCATATGCCGGAGCGACGTCGAAATAATTCACTCCCAGCTCAATAGCTTTCCGCACCGCGGCGATGGCCGTCTCTTCGTTTTTGAAGCGCATGCAGCCGAAAGCCAGCGCGGAAAGATGCCATTTCGTCTTGGGTATAAACTTGTATTTCATCTATAAATATATCCCCCTGCCTTATTTGCCGCCGGCCTTTTCTCCATTATGATTCCTGCATAATAGCGCGTATGCTCTGCTGAATGGCTGTCTCGAGGGACGGATGGAACGGCGAAGGCAGGCCGAAGAAACGCACCGAGGTATGCGTTTCGTAACCACCTTCGACGAGAAGGCGCGCCGTGGGCAGATAAGCCACCACACCGTTGGCGTACCCGACAGGCACAGCATAGGTGCCCGGCCTGAGCCATTTGATAAAGTAACCGTAATCGGCCACCGGCTCCCCACCCAGCGCTATCAAGGTCACTTTCTCAGAGAGATCCAGCCGCTGCAGCAGCAGCAGAGCGTGCTCGCCCTCCTTCTCCAGCGGCAGGCGCACCTCCTTAGTCCAGCCGCCGATCGCCGGTGGAAACGAGGCGGACGCGCTGCGCACCAGGCCCGCCACTTTCTCTCCCAGTGCCGCGCCGAAAATGCGAATATCCTCCACCTGGCCCTTGCGGAAGCGTTTGTTGCCGATATATGTGCAGTTGGCGCGGATATCGCCGCAGCAGCCCTGGAGAAAGCCGGCCGTCACGCCGGGCAGCACCTTCTCTATATGGCGCCTGGCCGCCGCCGGGTAATCGCCTGATATGGCGTAACCGCTCATGGTCGAGGCATGGCAGGCGAAATTGAAAAGCACCGCCAGTGCCTGATCGGACTGTGGATCGTGGAAGGAGATGGTGGTGACCTGGTCGTCCCGGATCCCCGCCGGATTAGGCGCCATGGTGATTTGCCCATTTACCAAGAGGCGGCGGTTGATGGCATAGCCGCCTTCCAGCACACCTTGTCCTACTTTCATCACGGCCGGGCGCCTGTTCTCCCGGGCGGCGGCCACAGCGTTCAGGCACCACTGCCGCAGATCGGCGATATATGCCGGGCTGGACCGGCCCGTGCCGATAAGGTTTTCCAGGGTTTGCGGCCCACAGTGCGTGTGGCTGGCAGCGAGGAGCACGGCGGCCGGCTGAATACCGAAAGCGGCGGCCAGATCGTCCCGCATCTGTTTCCCCAGCGCTGCGTCGATGCCGATGAGGTCGAAGCAGATGATGCAGGCCGGCCCGCCCCGTTCCCCTTCGGCTTCTATCCAGAACACCCGCAGTTCGAGCTCGTCCAGCACGCTTTCAGCACCATGGTCTCTATCGGCAAAACCTGCCAGATCGATGCCGAGCGGGGGAGTGATGACGGCTCTGCCGGTGCCGACCGAGAAAAATTTATTATCCATGCCCTTACCTTCTTTTTCCAAATATTTCAGATGCAGCGCTCCTCGCCTCGCCGGTATCTTTGCGCCGCACCGTCCCGGCAATATGTTTCGGTGGACAACCTGCATTCCCTGCACCGATATTGCGCCTTGTGTCACCGCCGCGGACAATCAACTAATGATCAGGTAAGCGCAATGTGGCCTCCACCTCAGCTGGGAAGGGGAAATAGATTCGCGCCGGAAGGGAAAGATAGCTCGTTTCCGGCACGGTCAGCAATAAGTCCGCCGGCGGCTGTGCTCCGGCGAGAGGGACGGTGTAAGCCAGGCGGGCCACCTCACCCTTTTGCAACGCAAACGGCAGCTTAATGCCTTGAGAGAGTTGCTGCGGCGTCATCACCGGCGTAAGGTCGTCACCGGAGGCGGCTTGCCAATGCGGATGGGCGGCAGTCGGCGGGACCAATTTTGTTAAACGCACGGAAATGCCGTAGCCCTCTCCGTCCGGAATCCCGGCCAGAGCGGGCACCTTGAAGACATCCGCACCGGAACCTTGGCTTTGCAGGTATATGGCCACCTGGACGGCCTCATCATTCCCGGGGATCCGGCCGACCACCTGATAAACCTTTTCCGGTTCATCCTGCTTATACCAGTCCCAGGCCGTCTCGATGCCCTCGAGCTCCGGATCCAGCTCCAGGCCGGCCTTATAAAGATACGGCAAAGCCCCAAGCGCCGGGTAAAGGCAAGACATGTCATGGGAGACGGCTCTACGCCGGTTGCGCGGATTTTCCGCTCCATCATAGTACCAGCGGCCGTCGACGGTAAATTCACGCACCAGGTACCAAATCAGGCCGCGGGCATACTCCAGCAAACGAGCGTCATTCAGGTGATAACCCAACATGGCGGCGGCGTGAGCCACCAGTGCCTGGATATTATCCGTGGCATCCAGTGTCGGGTGCCCGGCCCCGCTGGGATTATACTCGGTCCAGTAATAGCGTCGCCCGTTCCATATGCCGGTGTGCCACCCGTACCTGGGCACCTGATTATACACGAAAGCTGCCGCCGCCTGCAGGTAGCGTTCTTTGCCGGTGACCTCGTAAGCTCTGATCATAGCTACGGCAATATGACTGTTGACATGATGATCGGGCTCGTGCAGGTGCCAGGTGTAGCCATAGGCATCAAGCCATTCCCAGTCGAAAAGGTAATCCCAGCCACCATACCACTGTTGAGGCAGACCTTGCGCCTTCAGGGCGGCATACTCGTCGGGATAAAATGTCTCGGTAAATTGGTTGCGGCCCTCATGATCATATTGCGAATAAAGAAGAAACTCGCATAGCTCCTCCAGGCGGGAGAGGAAATGATGGTCACCCGTCAATATGTAAGCCGGGTGGAAGTGCTTGATAATCCAATCCTGCTGGCGCCTGGGGTAATATTTGCGGCTGTAGCTCCCGGTGGAGGCGGGATGCATGGTCATAATGGGGTGGTAAGGCAAGTCTGCCGCCACGACCAGCTTCGGATCATCTTCCCGGCAGGTGACGCCCAGCAAGCCGGACAAAACCGGAAGGTTGTCATGCAGATGCCGCACCTGCCTGGGCAGTGCCGGATCGATGCCGAAAAAAGCGCGGCGCAGGAAATCCTGATCCCAAACCAGGCGGCTGGATGAGCGGTCAGCCGCTCCTGCCGGCAGATGTCTTTCCACCCGGCTCCAAAAATCCTCGGGCGGCAGGCACTCGCCGATATCCTCCCGCTCTTCCACATAAAACGGCTCGCCGAAGGCATTTAAAAGTTCTGTTTTAGCTCTTGATGGCATTGTTGGTTCATTCACTCCTTTATGAAGATTTTTTCCCCCACTCCATCGCTTGGTCCTTCATCACGGCCGCGATAGTGACTTTTTTCACACCGATATTTTTCTTATATCACCCCCAAAGACGCGTGAAAATTATGTGATGGAATGCGGCGGCCAGCACTGGCGCTTGCCAACGGCCAAAACATCATATCCCGAACTGGTGCCCCTGATTCACGCTGCGCCGCCCCTCAAGGGTGTTAAATCGGTCGGCGTGCTATATACCGAAGGACTGGCTATTCATGGCCAATCAAAGAATGCGGAGGCTGCCTTTGAGTTCCTGAAATGGTACTCCAAAGTGGAAAACAATGTCGCATATGCGGAGATCAATTTCAGCATCCCCGCCCGGAAATCGGCCATCCGTACGAATTATGTGCAGACCACGCACATCATCACTGACAAAGGCAATCGTTCCGGTCGCATGGATTTCCGACACATATATTGTATCTTACTTTACCGTAATGTTATGATGGCAGCGACAACTGCCAATTGAAGAGGAGGGGTTACAAGTGTTGGAAAAAAGAAGGCGTTTTTCCCTGTCGATCGGAATGTTGGTGATGTTGGTGTTGTTGATGTTGTGGACGCTGGCGCCGATGACCGGATCTGCAGCTGAGAACAAGATCATCCATTATGTCTACTCCGGTCACGGCGCTGCCTGGGTGACCTATCTGGAGACCATGGCGCAAAAATTCAAGGAGCAAAGCGGTATCACCGTCGAATTCGTGGTTTCCACGCACAGCTCTACCTACACAAGTCAACTCCTGACCATGATCGCCGGCGGCGTGCCTCCCGATGTGACCGACATTCATCCCATGATGGGGGCACCACTGGTCTATATGGGCATCTTCGAGGATCTGAATCCGTATGTCGCCGCCAGCAACTTCCCCTTGTCGGAAATGCCGCCGAATGCCGTGGACGGCTTCCGCACCCCTGACGGTATGCTCTGGGGAGTGCTCTGGGATATATACCCCGTGATCACCTTCTTCAATGCCGATGCCTTTGCCGACGCCGGTATCGCCAACCCGGTGGAGCTGGGCGAAGGCTGGACCTGGGAAGCCGCCCGGCAAGCCGCCCGCCGGCTGACCGTTGATGCCAACAATGACGGCACCCCGGAAAAATACGGCCTGGAAAACCCGGTAGCCCGGTGGGAGATGCAGGTGCACCAAGCCGGCGGCAAGCTTTATGACCGTATAATCTATCCCACAGAGAGCCGGTTCAACACCCCTGAAGTCCGCATAGCCCTGGAACACCTGCAAGGCTTCTATATCGACAAAACGGTGGTACCGAGCGGTTACTGGTGGGGCAACCCCGGCGCCGGCTTCTCTTTCATCTACGGACCCGGCATCATCGGCTCCTACCTGCAGAACGTCTCTTTCAACTATGATGTGGCGCTGCAGCCCAAAGGTCCGGTCAACAGAGCTCCCAGAGTCAATCCGGACGGACTGCAGATGATCAGAGAAAGCAAGAACAAAGAGTTGGCCTGGAAGTGGCTCATGTTCCTGACCGGCAGCGTGGAAAACCAGGAGGCGCTGATCTCCATCACCGGTAGGTTCCCCTCTTTGCGCCGGGCTATGAGCTCCTACCCGCGCCTGGGCCCCACCAAACTCGCTCCCAACTGGCGAGTCATCATCGAGGTATCCTTCGATCCGGACAGCTATCCGGCCTATGTGGTACCCTATGCCAACGAAATCGATCCCGTTGTCAATCCCATCATTGCCAGCATCTGGCGGCTGCAGATATCCCCGCAGATGGCTCTGGAGCAGATACACGAGCAGGTCTCCGCCATATTGGCTGAGAAGCTAAGGTAGCGACCAGCGACCAGCGACTTCTGCCGGCGACCGGCAACTGCTGTACCGGCCGGTAGCCGAAAGAACCCCGCCTCCAATGCTGTCACTCCAGCACTGGGGGCGGGGTTTTCTTTAGCGCGCCCTCCATATTCGCAGTATTTATAAAGTCAGCAGGCAATAGCAAACAAATATACATCGCTTATATCAAAACACGTTGTTAGTGACGTTGTCGCTGGTACCTGCCTCAGCCGAAGAGATTAAGCTTAAACACTTTGTCTGCGGCGGCCACGGCACTGCTTGGAGGGATTATCTCACCCAAATGGCGGAGAAGTTCAAAGCTTTATATGGTGTCACTATTGAATTTGAGATCTCCGGCGGCGGTTCCGTATATGCGGATCAGTTGCTGACCAGGATTGCCGGTGGTGTAGCGCCCGACGTGACCGACATCTCTCCCTCTCCCACTCCTACACCGCCAGAAAAGCTTATTTATTGGCCATAAGTTTATTTGCCGGCTTTATTGCGCCACTTGAGATCAACCTGCCCGAGTTGCAGCAGGACAGGAGCAGCACTTTCGCTCCCATCGCCATCCTCATCGCCAAGGAGGGTGAGGCGGAAATAGTCGTACACCTCACCGGCCTGGCCTTTCAGGACCAGCTGATGCCAGCCGGCGGAGGAAGTGGCCACGAGCTCCTTTTCATAGGAAAGCGGCTCCCAGCGGCTTTGATCCTGGGAGGCGGCGAGCTCGATCACCTTTTCGATCTCCACCTCCCTGGCGTAAAGGGTCACCTGGAAGCTGTGCAATTGGGGCGCAGACCAGATCAGGTACTCCGGTGCTGTCGCCTTTGCGTCGCTGCGCTGCAGGCGATTCCCGTCCCCGCAGAAGGCTTCGGGATCATCCGTGGCATAGGTCCACCCGGCGGAGCGGGCGATGGTTTTGGTATTGTCGAAAATGCCGAACCAACCTCTCGTAGGTGGTTCCAGGTAGTCGTTCAATTCCAGCCAATTCTCGATGGCGAATAAGGCCATCCCTTCAGCAGCCAATCCATGTATCGACTCCACCCGGCCGACCAACCGGTATAAGCCGTCGTCAAGCGTATATGTGTCGATCACCAGATCCTGCGGCAAGGATTCTCCCCTGTAAAGCAGTTGATCCTGCGGCTCCTTCCCCACCCCGATATCAAGGCGTCTCAAAACGAGCTCCACGCTGCGGATTAAGGCACCGGCCGCGGCACTGTCTCCAGCCACCGCCACCTCCAGGGGCACCTCGCCCAGAAACACATTGCTGGTAGATACGGATTTCCGCCCGGCGAGCAGCAATTCCACCACCGGGGCAGCCATGCTAAAGTTCACTTTGGTGCTCTGCACGAGCTGTCCGCTGCTGTCTCTGACCTCGATCACCGCCGTATCCGGCACCTCGGCCGCCGGCACCACACCGACCACCACGTCCGGGCGCAAAGGCTCGGACCACTCCATTTTCTCCGGCGGCACCACTTCGATGAGGGGAGCTTGGACTGTGCCGAAGGGGAGCGTGAGAGTTATGTCTCCCCGATTTTCGGAGATGGCAAAGCGGCTGCCGCCGATCACCACTTCGGCATAGGCCCTAATTTTGCAATATGGATCCCTGGCAAAGCGTCCTACCTCGTCCTTGGTGAGCTTCACGGCCGTGCCGAAAGGCACATCCGTGCTCTGCCTGATGGTGGTGTTCTCCTGACGGGCCAGCATAACGGCGGCCGGCTGATCGACAGAACCTCGATAATTCCCCTCCAGGATGTTATTGATCACCGGGTAAGGTAGGTTTTCATAATGCCCCACCGTGATGCCGTTCCCGGCGTCGTTGCCGGCCACCAAAGCATTCTCGGTGCGCGGCTGGTTAGGTTGACCGCCACCGCCGCCCGCCATATACCTGGCGTCGAAATCATCCTGCGTCGTGGTGCCGGCCTGCAGGAGGATTCGGCCGTTCACCAGCTTATTGCCGATGATCTGTTGACCGGCGCCGTAAATGCGCAAGTCGACATTCTCAAACCAGTTATTTTTCCACAGGGTATTGCGCCCATGCCTGTTTTGCACATAGTTGCTGCTGATAAAGGTGTTGCCGATCAGATAATTGCCGGAGGATTTGATGGATATCGTCTCCCCGTCGGCATAGGCATTCTCGATCAAATTATATTCGATATACGTCTCAGGCCAGTAATGAGTGTTGTTGGCCACGGCGATGGCTTCATGACCATTTCCGCCCCGGTCGGGAAAATCGTGGAGGTAGTTGTGGTCTATCCGGTTGCCTTTGGTCCGGAGATCGGCCGGCTCATTCACCCGCACCCGGATACCTTGACAGAGAACGTCGGGATCGTGATTCATGTTGGCAATTTCGTTGTGATCGATGCGGTTATAGCTGCCGCCTTCCTGGATGTAAATGGCAGTGCTGGTGAAATCGTGAAAGTAGTTGCGCGTCACCCGGTTATAGTCGCCTTTTACCACCACCCGGCCGTTGTGGAATTCACAGCCTTCGAGCACGCCATATTTACCTGCTAACGTGAAGAGGCCGGTGAAGACTACCTGTTCACCCTCGGCGGCGCGGACCACGATGGGCTCATCGGGCGTGCCGCTGTTCGCCAAAAGAAAATTCCCCGGATAGGTGCCTCCGGCTATCACAATGTTGTCGCCCGGTTTAGCTTCCGCTAGGGCGGCGGTCAGCTCGCTCGCCGAAGAGACCTGGACAGCGCGGGCTGAGGAAGGATAGTAACAGAGGCAGGGGGGATCATAGGCGGCATATGTCGCCAGGGCGGGGGTAAAAGCCAAGCATACCGTGATCAAAATAATAGCCGGAACATACTGCCACATCGCTTAATCGGCTCCTTTCGGCAATTCTGATTTATCGCCGGTCCGGCGGCCTTGCACTGCCGGCGCCGGTCTCCGGTGGTGGTGTAATCCAGGTATTGGTATACATAGTATACGAGCTTACCGGTGCACACACCTTTTTATATTTATTTACTTTGAGGTACTTTGGAAAAAATGCGCACCTCCCCGCGTCGTAAGTTGAAAACAGAAGGCTATTGAGCAGTCACAAGGTGCGCAGGAAAAAACCGGCTCCTGCCAAATTCAACAATATGCCGGCCGCCTAATCACCGCCGCCACTTCATGCAAGGAGGTATTAGCCTTGACCACAAGCCGGAAACCGCGCCTCGTGGTGCTCACCGATATCGGGGGCGATCCCGACGACCAGCAAAGCCTGATCCGCCTCTTGACCTATGCCAATGAATTTACAATTGAGGGCATCATCCCCGAGTTGTGGAGCGGAAACGAGCACGCCAGGCGGGGCATCGATGCCGAAAGCCAGATGCAGCTGGTCAGAGAGATCATCTCGGCCTATGGTGAGGTGCAGGCCAATTTGGCCCGGCATGCCGCCGGCTACCCTGACGCCGGATACCTGAACAGCTGTCTGAAGAGAGGCATGGTGAACGTGCCCACTTCCCTGGAGGGGGATCCGGGCCCGGCAGAAAAGGTGATCGGCGAGGGGAAAGATACGGAAGGTTCAGACTGGATAATCGCCGTGGTCGATCGTGAGGACCCCCGCCCGGTCAATGTGGCTGTGTGGGGCGGCCCGGCCGATTTGGCTCAAGCCTTGTGGCGGGTGCGCCGGGATCGGAGCCAAGCAGAGCTGGAACGCTTTCTGGCCAAAATCCGCGTCCATACCATCGGCGACCAGGATGCCACCGGCCCCTGGATCCGCCGCCATTTCCCCGCACTCTTCTATATATTAAACATGTCGAGAAGCGGTAAAAAGCTTTCTTCCTGCTATCGCGGCATGTATCTCGGCGGCGACGAAACGCTCACCTCCGCTGAGTGGGTGAAGGAAAACATTGCGCAAGAGCACGGCCCCTTGGGCCGGCTTTATCCCCTGCAGACCTGGACAGCGCCTAACCCCCACGGTTGCCTTAAGGAGGGAGACACCCCCTCCTGGTTCTATTTTCTGGAAAACGGCCTCAATGTGCCCGGGCGACCCGATTGGGGCGGTTGGGGAGGCCGTTTCACCAAAAACGGCAGCTTCTTCCAGGATGCCCTGGACACCGAAGCCGGCGAGACCAGCCACCGGGCGACCGTCTTTCGCTGGCGGGCAGCTTTCCAGAACGATTTTGCCGCCCGCATGGATTGGTGCGTGAAACCGGCTACCGTCGCCAACCACCCGCCGCTCGCCGCCCTGGTTGGCGCTCCGCCGACCCGCGCCCCTCACTTTATTGCCGCCCATCCCGGCGAGACGCTCACCCTCGACGCCTCGGCTTCAACCGATCCCGACGGCGACAGCCTGTGTTTCAGTTGGTGGATGTACCAGGAAGCCGGCACTTATACCGGGCCGGTCGAGCTGCACGAAGCCGACACGCCTGTCTGCCGCTTGCCGGTGCCGGAGGACGCCGGCGGCCACCAGCTGCACATCATCCTGGAGGTGCAGGACGACGGCGAGCCGCCCCTCACCACCTATCGTCGGGTGGTGGTGGAGATCAGCGCCTGACGGGCAGATACCCCCAAGGCCCTTAGAGGTACCCGGCCAACAAGGCGCCTAGCGAAGCGGCAGCTCCACCACCTGGCCCGTCTCCAGGGAACGGTGGATGGCCGCCACCACCTCGGCTGTCTTGCGGGCATCGGCGGCGGAGGTCATAGGCATGGCGCCCGTCTCCGCACAGTGCAGGAAATGCTCGATGCAATACTTAAAAGCCCCCTGCAGGCGCCCCTCGATCTCGCAGCTCAGGTTGCTCTTGGGATAATAATGCTTTTCATTGTCCACGGCATCGACCATCTCCCGCTGGCGGTCGATGTGGATCACGCCCCGCTCCATCACCAGTTCTATAAAGGAATCGGTCAGAGTCGGGTAGGTGTCCGGATATATCCAGGCCGATTCAAAGGTGGCGATGGCATCGCCGTCGAAGCGCACCAAAGCCTGTATGGCGTCATAGGTATCATAGCCCATGCCTTTGAGCACCCTTTTCACCCCACAGGCATAGACGCTCTTCACCTCCAGCTCAAAGAACCAGCGCACCAGATCGATGTCGTGGCTGGAGAGGAAATCGGCGGAAGAAGAGTGCTGCAGCCAGGGGCACATGCCGGTCGGCACCCATATGGTATCGTTTTTGCGGGCATAGGCCATCACCGGCCGCCCCTGCTTTCCCTGCCTCAGCTGGTTTTTAGTCGCCGCATATGGCGGAGCCCAGCGGTGGTTGAAGTTGACCATCAAGATTTTGCCCGCCTTCTTCTCCGCCGCCAGCATGCGATCGCAGGCCTCCAGGCTGGTAGCAAGCGGCTTCTCCACCAGCACGTGGCGACCTGCCTCCAGGCAGGCGGTCACCGGCTCTTCATGCAGGTGGTCGGGCGTGGTCACGCTGATCACTTCGATGCGCTCGTCTTTGAGCATCTCAGTATAATCTTTATAATAATCCACCCCACCCATAGCCGTGGCCAGTTCCCTCGCCCGCTCCTCATTAATGTCCGCTACCGCAATCAGCTCGGCCTGATATAATTCCTTATAAATCCGGGCATGCATCTTCCCCATATTTCCGGCGCCGATCACCGCCGCTCCCAACTTGGTCATGAATTCTCAACCTCCCATCAGGTCTGGTACCAATATTTCATACAGAAGGCCGTACTTCTGATAAAGTCGGCGATACTGCTGCGCTCTCTCCTCATCCGGTTCTACAATTCTCTCTATCGGTACTAATCTGCCGATGTCCGCTAATGTTTTTTGTTCATACCGGGCTCTCATGCTCAGGATGGCGGCGCCGACAGCGCTGCCTTCGTTATAGCGGGGAATCAAGAGAGGCTGGTCGAAAAGATCGGCCAGGATGCCCAGCCACACCGGAGACTGTACTACCCCGCCACCGACACGGATCTCCCCCGGTGGGCCGACCAGCTTCTGCAGAGAGGTAAAGACGCTATACATCTGAAAGGCCACCCCTTCCATCATCGCCCGCACCACATGGGCTTTGGTATGGGTCAGGGTGAGGCCATGGAACACTCCCCTGGCGCCGGAGCGCCAGTGTGGACAGCGCTCGCCGGCCAAAAAAGGCAGGAAAAACAGGCCTTCGCAGCCGGGAGGCACCGTGGCGGCCAGCGTGCTCATAGTTTGATAATCCAGCCGGTCGTCCATGATATTATGGCGGAACCATTTGAGGACGTTGCCGCCATTATTGGTAGAACCACCGGTCAGCCGGAGCTGATCTCCCAGATAATAGCACCAGGTGGCATTGTCGCTGCTCAGGAGCGGTGCGGCAGTAGCCACCCGCATGGCCCCGCTGCTCCCGATCATCAGCGCCATCACCCCGGGAGCGAGCGCCCCGCACCCCACATTGGACAAAGCGCCGTCGGAGGCGCCGGCCACAAGAAGCGGACCAGCACCGTCGCCGCCCTCGCCGCCCCGATCCAGCCTTCCTATCACAGCCGTGGGCTCGACAGGTTCCCAGAGCATTTCCGGCGCCACACCCAGCACCCGCAGCAACTCGTCATCCCAGCCGAGCGTGTGAATATTCAGCAGGCCGGTGGCCGAGGCCAAAGACAAGTCCGCCACCCGCCTCCCGGTCAGCCGATATATAATGTAATCTTTCAGGGAGACTATATAACGGGTGTTTTTAAATACCTCCGGCAGGTTTTCTTTTATATACAATAGCCTGGCCGGCCAATACATGGGATGAAATGGACAACCGGTTCTAAAATAAAACTTCCGGCCGTATGTCGCTTTCAGATATTCAGCCTGCTTGTGGCTTCGCAGATCGGCCCAGGTCCAAGCTTTCATCAACGGCCGGCCGTCTTTATCCAGACAGACCATATTACAAATGGCGGCGGCAATGCCCAGAGCCCGGACGGTGAAGCCCCTGCTCCGGCACCTGGACAAGCCTTGCTCGATCAGCTCCAGCACGATGCGGGTGATTTCCTCCACATCCTGCTCGGCCTGACCGGGACGGGGACATTCCAGGTCGTAGTCATGCCGCAGTTCGCCGGCTATGGTTAGATCATCAAGCAATATAACCACCCGGCAGCTGGAGGTACCAATATCCACGCCCAAAAAGCAGTCCATAACCGACTCCTCGTCTCCTCAGCCACCCGGCCACCCGACCGAACTAGCTGCCGGTCACCCGACAAACCGGCAGGTCGAAAACCTCTTTATTGACGATGCCCGGCGGCCGCTCCCCCTTCATCACCGCCAGCAAGTTGTCCACCGCCTCCCGGCCCATTCTGGCAATGGCTTCCACCGTGTGAGCGCCGGAATGCGGGGTGACGACCACCTGGTCCATGGACAATAGCTCCTCTGCAAAAGGCGAGTCCCGCTCCAGCACATCGAGGCCGGCCCCCCTGAGGCGCCCCTCCCGCAAAGCCCGGCAAAGGGCGGCTTCATCAATGATTTCCGCTCTGGCTGTGTTAATCAGCAGGGCCGTGGATTTCATCATGTTTAGTTCTTCCGCACCGATCAGATGAAAGGTATCCCGGGCGGCCGGCACATGCAGACTGACCACATCGGCTGTGGAAAGTAGCTCCGGCAAGGAGACATACTGCACACCCAAGGTGCCCGCCCAGCGGTGATCGGGGTAGATGTCGTAACAGAGCACCTGCATGCGCAAACCCAACCCCAGCGCCGCCACTTCCCTGCCGATGCGGCCGGTGCCCACCACGCCCAATATCTTCCCGGAGAGCTCCATGCCGACGCCGCCTTCCCAAACGCCCCTCTTTATCGCCCGGCTTTCGGTGACAATATGGCGGGCTAAAGCGAACATGAGCCCAATAGCCTGCTCCGCTACCGCCACTTTGTTGGCTCCGGGGGTGTTGGTCACCACTATGCCCAGCTCTGTAGCCAGCGGGATGTCGATGTTGTCCAACCCCACCCCATATCTCGCTATCACCCGCAGCCGCTGCGCTGCCCGCAAGACAGCCGGGCCAAAGGGGTCGAGCCCGGCGATCACCCCATCGGCATCGGCGATCAATGGGATAAGCTCCTCTTCTTCCAGTAGGCGGCCGTATGTGTTCGTAACGACACTATAACCGGCAGCAGCCAACTCCTCAATCAGCTCGGCATTAAAGCGGGTAAAAGTGCGTGTGGTGATTAGAATTTTCATCTTCTGCATCATCTTTCATCTCCGCGCAGCCCGGAGCGGCACCATTCTACTCGTCTACTCATCCAGACCGGGCAGCCCGGCGGTGCGCAAAATCCGGTCGGCCAGATAATATGACTGGGCCGCATCCGGGCCGGTGATTCCTGCTTCCGGCTCTATTCCCCGCACCCAGGCCAAAAACCTTTGCAAGCAGGGGGTGAAACCGAACTTAGCCTCGGCGGGCATGATCCAGCGGTTGAGGTCGGGGCGATATTCCTCCACCTTATCCTCAAAAGCCCACCTTACCAGGTGCGGCGCCTCCACACAAACCGTCCGGCCATGGCCGGTAGCCTCCAGCCTTTCCACCCACTGCCCTGCGCCTCTGCTCATGTGGAATATGCCGACGGCTCCGGAGGCAAAGCGCAGCAACGCTCCCAGCGCCAACTCCTGCTTGGGGTCCTCGCTGAGCGCCATAGCCTCTACCTCCCGCACTTCTCCGGCCATCCAGCGCATTACATCCAGAATATGGATACTGTTGGTGAGGAGCTCACGGGTCACCGGCCCCCTGCCGCTTTTCTGGGCATATAAACATTGAAGGCTCTCCCCGCAGAACAGCCGGCGAGCCTGCTGATAGACCGGGGTGAAGCGGCGGTTGAAGATGGGCATCAAGGTAGGTTGTGCCGCCATCTGCTCCAGGCGGCGGCGGGAAAGGGTGAGCGGCTTCTCGCACAGGACATAAATCCCCCGGCGGCATAGTTCCATCACCGGCTCATAGTGGGCGTCAAGGCCCTCCCGCACCGGAGTGATTACCAACGCCGCTTCGACATCCCCTTCTCGCACTTCGGACACATGGGCCGCCGCCCGGCGGAAACCGTAGCGCTCCTTAGCCCACTCGGCCTTCACTTGGTCGATATCCACCACCGTATCGAGAATCACTTCTTCACTTATCGCCGCCAAAGCGGGGAGATAGACGCTCCTCGCCATAGCGCCGGCACCGACGACGGCTATTCTCACTCTCTTCATCACCACATAACCTCCCGTCTTCAATGGCCGGCATAGGGAGAATCCTTCAGGGAGACCGTCTCCCCGCTATCTAAGGCCTGTTGGGCTTTGAGGGCAATCTCGGTGATGCGGAAGGCGGCGGCGACGCTGAGGAAAGACTCGCCCACGCCCTTGACCGCCCTGACGAAACTGGTATACCAGGCCAGCCCGGAAACGCCGCTGATCTGCCGCGCCCCTTTTTCATCTATCAAGGTGGCGTAACCGTCGTTGAAGACGCTCTCCACTACCCCTTTGGTGCCCACCACTCTCACCCGGGCATCACCGTGAGTGGGCGCTTCATTGGGCCGCAGGTAATCCAGGGTGAAGGTGGCGGCTCTGTTGTCTGCCAGTTTGAATAAATACCCCGAATGACTCTCACAGGCCGGATAATCGGCAAATACGGCTTGCGTGCCGTAGGCCGTGACGGCCTCGAAGATATCGCCGAGGATCCAGTACATCCAGTCGATGGCATGCAGGCCGACATAGCCGGCACTGCCGGGGAAGGTGGCGCGGGTGCGGAAATAGTCGGGACGATTGCCTCTCCACTTGTATGATTTTTGGCTATGACAAAGCAGGGGAGTGCCGATGGCTCCTGAGGCCACTGCCTGTTTGACGGCGCAAAGCGGCCCGTCGGCTCTCTGGGCGTGCATGGCGGCCACCGGTACGCCGGCAGCCCTGACCGTCCCGTACAATTTATATAGGGTCTCAAGATCCATGGCGAGCGGCTTCTCCGCCATCACCGCCACGCCCCGCTCGACGGCCATAGCCACATATTTGGGAATCAGATCCGGACGGGTAGCCACCTGAACCAGATCCAGCTTCTCCTCCCGGAACATCTCCTCGGGGGTGGGATAGACCTTTGTTTTTCCGCTGACCCCCGGCGCCTTCGCCACCCGCTCCAGCGTCTCCTCCGGTGCGCCGACGGTCACCGCCACCAGCTCGACATCTTTTTCTTCTTTAAGCATGGGCCCATATTCAGCCCAGTGATCCGTATGGCCTATAAGAGCGAACCGCATACCTTGCGCCTCCTTATTCACAAGACCTGGTCGTAAAATTGCCGTCGCACTCCGCCCGTCACACCTTACCGATGGTCACGGCCTTGCCGCTTTGCGCTGCTTCTCTCGCCGCCAGGGCGATCTGCAGGGCCAGTTTGCCCTCAGCGCCGGAAGTGAGCGGTCTTTCCCCGCTCTCAATGCACCGGATGAAATGCTCCACCTCGGCCTGGAGGGCACCTCCGATTTTCCCTCCGGCAGCCGGCCAGGTGATGGAGTCCACCACCTGCGCTCCCTCTTCGGTATACATCATAAGCGGCTGGGACATAAAGTCGATCTTTATTACCCCCCGGTCGCCGAGGATCTCAATGTTGCGGTCCACGCCGTGAGGATAGCGGCCCGGGTAGGCGAAGGTTTCATATAGAGCGGCTATACCCCCGTTGGAAAACCTGAAGGTCATCACGGCGCCGTCTGTAAAATTCTGTCCTGTCAGTATCAACTGCCCCATCTCGGCATATACCCGCTCGGGTCTCGCGCCCATGAACCAGCAGATGAGATCAATGTTGTGCGTGCCGGCATAATTCAACACACCCCCGGTCTCCAGATCGTTCAGCCAACTCCGCCCACGCACGATGGAACGGGGATGACATCTCCTGGCGAGGATCATCCGCGGGGTGCCGATCTCGCCCTCGTCAATGCGCCTTTTGGCCTCATGGCACGGATGGCTGTAGCGCTCGGTGAAGCCGATCATCAGGATCACCTGGTGGCGCTCCGCCTCCTCTATCATGCGCTCGGCTTCCTCGAGCGAGCGGCACATCGGCTTCTCGCAGAGAACATGCTTCCCGGCTCTGGCCGCCATGACGGTCTGCTCGCAATGATATTCATCAGGGGTAGCAATGACCAGGGCATCTATACTGTCATCCGCCAACATCGCTTCCAGGTCGGTGGTCCAGTGCGGCACATCGCACCATCTGGCCGCCTCCCGGGCGGAATCTTCATGTCTGGTGCAAAAGACCGCCACTTCCGCCCGGCCGGCCGCCTTGAAGGCCAAAGCTAAATTTCTGCCGGCTTTTCCTCCCCCAACGATGCCCACACGGACCTTTTGTTTTGCCATTGTCAACCAGCCTTTCCAAACCCTTCTCCCCGAGTTTTATTTAGGATTATTGCAGCTCCATACCAAGCCTTTGGCCGCATCCTCAGCCAGCATGGCGTTAACCTGCATGGCAATTCTCTCCATACCAACCGGTACAGAATTGGTTTGCTCCAGCATCTTCCTCAACTCGGAGGTGGCCAAGGATTGGATATCGTTATATCGATAAGTATAGTTGGCATCCGGAATGCGGGCGAAAGCGGTCGACTGTAAAGTCACCCGGTAATAGGGATTCTTCTGCAGGAACTCTGCTGAAGAAGCGGCGCTGCGCATCGCCGGTACATTGCGGGGCCAAGCCGTCTGCACATGAATTCTGTTGGCTTTCTCACCGGCGAAATAGCTGATCACCCGCCAGGCGGCCTCAGGCACCTTGGTCTGGGCCATCATGGCATATCCGGCGAGCGACATGGTGGTGGCTTTATTTACCTGCCAGGGCATAAAGGTGTAATCCCAGGTGAAGGAGAGGCCGGTGCCATACCCTTGAGCCGTGCTTTGCATGCCCACATTTCCTTGTTCAAACCTTACCTTGCTTATCTCGCTCAGCTTCGGCGAGGCATCATAGACATGTATCAAATCCACAAAGAACTGGTAGGCTTCAATGCCTGCGGATGTATTGAGAGCGGCCCGGGTGCAGGTGGAATTCAGGAATTCCGCCCCATTCTGCCACAGAAGAAACCACACCTCACGCCAATGAGCCTGTTGCCTGAAACCTGCTGTCTTTATCGACCCATCGGGATGACGTTCTTGTATTTTTTGGACGGCTATTCTGAAATCGGCCCACTTCCAACGGTCCATATCATCTATTTGATCCGGAGGCCGGCTCAAGCCGGCAGCATCAAACAAATCGATATTGTAAGCTATAGCGTGGGGCATAAAATCGAACGGCAAACCATATACCTTGTCCCCATAGCGGAAACTATCCATGACGGCGGGGAAATATGCGTTCAGATCATAACCGTCACGGTTGATGTATGGCGTCAGATCGGCAAAGCTGCCGGCCACGGCCAGCGGCGGCATCCAACCTTGAGAGAGATAAGCCACGTCCGGAGCGGCGCCGCCAGCGATGGCCACCGTGAGCTTCTCCAGGTAATCAGCGACATTGGGCACCACCATCTCAATTTTGATATCGGGGTTGTCCTTTTCAAAGGCCGCGGCAATCTCATTGAACACACCCACCTGATCGGGAAAAGACCATATCCAGAGGTTCACCGTCTGAGTCTGGGTCTGAGAGGCATGAACATAAGCTACTCCTGCCAGGCTGCAGATTGCAGTCAACATCACCAAAGACAATATGGTTTTTTTCATTTTTGATAACCACCTTTCAAGTGATGAGCACCGGGACAGCCTAACCTACGCCAGTAGAGACCATTACAGACCGGAAAACTTTTCCCATAGACTCCATCCAACTCCTAACCCAACTTCCTATCGTGAACTCACTATCACCTCCCCGGATCATTTTTGCTCAAATTGGCCAAAGTGTCGTACAGCAAAACGGCATTCCACTCCAAGGCTTGAATCCAGGAATGCAAAGTCAAAGGAACGACCGAGGGTAAGACCGGCGCCCGGCCTGTGCCCGGTTTATATAGTTTGCGCTGGATAAATTGCAATTGGCTGAACACGAACCGCCACCAGAAATCTCTATTGCCTATCTCCGGCAGCATGGCGGCAATGGCGGCACAAGCCATAAAGCGGCACCAGGTGAAGCAGCTGAAACCCAAACCGGTTCCAGGCGCCTCTTCATAGTCAAGGGTGATGTCACCCTCCTCCACAAATCTGCTGGTGAGCAGGTACCAATAGGCCAGGCGGGGCAAGCAGCCGCTCTCGTTGATCAGCCGGGCGAACTCCTCATCGGCCCGGCACAAAAGCAGGTGGTGTATGAGCATCCCCTGGTCGGGTATGGACTGATAATGATACTTCTGCCCCCGGCCGATTTGGCCGAAGATATAGGGCCATTCCCCGATCGCTTCCTGACCGTCCAGGACATGCATGACGGTCCGTCTGGCTATCGCCCACCAAGCTCCCGGAACGAAGACCCCCTGCGCCTGCAAAAATTGGGAGATAAGCGTCAAAGCCGCCGCCCCGATGGCATTGGAATTTTGGCAATCCGTCACGGCTCCCTGATGATGCCGCAGCTGACACAGCCTATACTCATTGTTCTGAAACCAGACGGCTATATGCCGCAGCGCCTCGATGTCCTGATCCTCAACGGTCAAGCCCAGCTCCAGAGCCCGCACGGCGTGGCAGGCAATGATCCCGGTATCCACCCCGCTGATCCCGGACGGTTTTTCATATATCCGCCGATACCGACCTTTAGATCCAAGCATTCCCATTTCACCGATACCGCCCAGCACCTCCGGGTCGGCGGTAAACTGCTGCCCGCGATAGGCATAGTCAAGAGCCAGGCGGGCCCGGTTTTTCCACTCCGCCGACCGCTCTTTATGGAAGCGCTGCATGAAAGCCACCGCCGCACAAGCGGCATCGCGGAAAGAATACTTGTCTTCATCGGAATAAATTGCGCCATAATGAGGATCTACCGGGTCCAGCACCTGTCTTTGAGCAGCATAATCCACCATGTCCTCCCACATGGCCTGGAAGGACGCGACCTCAGGGGAAGCGACCTCGATGTCCGTGGCGGCCACTCTTTCCAAGAGGCGCGGCCAGTTCTGATAAAAAGGTCTCCTCTGCAGCTCGGTATCCCGGCGATAGGCAGTGTATTCGACTATTTCGCAGTCGCCGGGCTCCCGGCCCGCCGGCACCAGCAGCACGGAGCCGGCAGGCAGCGGCCCCTCCGCCCGGTTGGTGCAGAAATCGATGGTCAACCGTTGGTTGGCCAGATGATACCCCGGCAGGATCAGCCTGTGTCCACCTCCAGCTCCCGGATCGATATCAAGCCATTGTCCAGGCTGTACAGCCAATTTGCCGATCCGGTCCGCCTCTTCTCCGGACTGTTCAAGGTATATGTCGTATAAGCCGCTCGGTGCCGGTATCCCGTTCACTTCCAAGTTGACGATCTCGCTTTTGGTGACAGTCAGGTCGTGGTGGTAATAAAACGCCGGCAACCTCTCCCCGAAATGCGGGAGACTAAAGCGATACGCCACCGGCCGCGAGGAGGAGATCAACCTCCCACCGGCAAGGCGGGCGGCAAACCCGGTGATGAGGCGCAAAAGCTCTGCCGCCTGCCTTTCATACCATGACAGATCATTGGGCAGGCGGGAGACTTCCAAAACGAAGGCCGCTTTGACCAAGCCCTTATTCCACAACACATCCACCGAACGTTCTGCCGCCGGCAGCATATGTCCGAACGGCAACTCGTGCAGGGCCTTCCTGATCTCTACCTCCAGCATTTGCCGCTCAGCCTCGTTCATGGCATAGGAAAAACGGCATACAAAGGGAAAGGCACCGCTGTGCATATCCACCAGCAGATGCGGCCTGAAGTCTTTTATCTGCCGGTAGAGCGAACTGATCTCCGGTTGGGCGGTTTCCTCTTCAGCCTCATGCCAGGCTGTGTTGAGATTGATATCTCTGATGTTCGTATATGAACGACCTGAAACAACACCATCCACATTGACCATGGGCACTATCTTAAATGTAAATCTGTCGAGCAAATCCGGCTGCTTTAATATGGATTCGACCAGGTATTGCAATACATAACGCGACTCCGTCTCCGCCGGATGCTGGCCGGCCATGAGGAAAATCCTGACCTTTTCGCCTGCCGCCGCCTCCGGGCGCCCGGCGCTGATATCAATCATAGGAATGCGGTGACCAAGCACCGTGGATCCCGCTGTTCCCACCTGCACTCCGGACCATCCCTTGATCCGCTCCAACCAGCTCTCCAAATCCGGCCAGGTATGCGGAATAACAGAGGCAAACCGAATAGGTGATTCATGGATGGTGAAGCTATATTCCACCATTTGCTCACCGATAACCGCTCCGTTGGAAATGAGGCGGGCCGTCATGTCTGGCACCGTCTCCCAGCGGTTCTGGTTCCGACCGGCGGGACGGATGACAGGCTTATACCAGGTGTAAGCTAAAGCGGGCCGGCCCCAGGCTACCCCGTCGGCCACCTGCAACCGCAATTGCCGGGGTAGTATCTCCGAATGGATCTCTATATGGAAATATTGCGCAAACGACTCACCATTATTTCGTATATGAAACCGGAATGTATCAGGTGCCAATTTACGAAACATAAAACCATTGCCGGATGGTATATCACTGGTAAAGTGGATTTTATCATCTTTGAAACTACCCAGTCGTTCGCCGGCTACCGCCTCAGGCAAGGAAGATCCCCCCGCACTACTTTTTTCCAAACCAAGTCTGGATTTGCTTTCCATGTTAATCGGCTCCGCTACCTTTGTCAACAACTTTTACATAGCCCGGCTATCATGAGGCGATCAGGATTAGCTGAATTAGCCGCCGTTTGGCAGGGATAGAGGAGCTTTTCAGCTAACATAGGGAAAAACTATTCCATACTATTTTCAAGCGGAGTTCGTCATGTTCGACAAAGCTGCAGGTCCGGAAGTTTTAAAACAGCATAACAGGCAACTGGTGATGTCGGCCATTGAAGCGCATACACCCGTCTCCCGCGCCAGACTGGCCCGCTATACCAAGCTCAGCCGCACCTCCATCTCCCAGATTGTCGATGAACTGTTGCCGACCGGCATAATACGCGAAACAGGTGAATCGGTTCTGACAGGCGGCCGTCCCGGCCTGCTTCTGGAACTTAACGCCGACGCCTGGCATGCTTTGGGGGTGGAGCTGCGCGACACCGAATGGGTAGTGGTCATCACCAACCTGGCCGGGAAAATATGCCGTCAGCTTAATATCCCGGCCGAATATAAGTCTCCCGAGGACACTTTCCGCACCTTAGGACAAAAACTGGCCGCCATCATAAAACAGACCGAATATAAGCTGCTCCCGGCCGTCGGCGTGGGGGTACCCGGCATAGTGGATGAAGAGGCCGGAGTGATCATTCAGTCTGAGGACCGGGGCTGGGTCGATGTCCCTGTCCGCCGGCTTCTGGAAAAGGAAATCAGCCTCAGAGCTTTGGTCATCAACCGGCACATTGCCGGCGGTCTGGCGGAAAGCCGCTACGGCGCCGGGGCTGGCAAGTCCCACGTCATCTATGTCGGCGTCGACACCGGGGTGGTGGCTGCCTTGCTCATCGACGGGCAGCTTTACAAAGGCCATGCCTATGGCTCCGGGCAGATCGGCCACATCACCGCCGTGCCGGATGGCCCCTTGTGCTCCTGCGGCAACCGGGGTTGCCTGGAACTGGTGGCTTCGGGCAGAGCCCTGGTAAGATTGTATGGGGAAAAGGCCGGCCTATCAGGAAACACCGGCAGCATCACCGTCGAGAGCATATGCCAAGCCGCCATGCGGGGAGAGAAGATCGCCCTTGACTGCCTGGAAGAGATGGCCGGCCATCTCGGCATCGCCATCGCCAATCTCATCAATATCTTCAATCCCAACGGGGTGGTGATCGGCGGCTCCGTTCTGCAGCATAACGATCTGCTGTTCAATATGATAAAAAAGGTGATCGAGCAAAGAACCTTAAAATATCATCTCAGCCGGACTACACTAAGCCCGGGACATTTCCGGCACAACGCCGGCTCGGTCGGCACGGCGGCACTGGTCCTCGACCATAAGCTCGGCTTGCTGTTCAACCACGAGCGCGCCGTGCACATTCAGATTAAAGGAGCACCAATACGCGAAAAGAGCAGAACATAGACATCAATGCTTGGCTCATTTTCTCCATGGAGAACCGGGCGCTGACCTGCTCTACTCCCTGGCTTCTTTATCTGACAATGAGCAGCCTGGCCGGTTTAAGCATATTGCTGCCGCCGGCTCTGCTCGTGCTCTTCAACTATCTCATTGCCTGGCTATCCGGTGCCTCCTTTCAGGGCCTCTTCCACCTGGTCACTTCTGCCGCCGATACGTTGTTCTATCTGGTCGTCATCGCTCTCCTCTTAGGCCTGGTGTTCGGCCTCGCCCGGCGGGGCAATGAAAGCCGGGTCTATAGATTTCTCAGGTCCCGCATAAGACCGCTCCGCCGCTTCAGCCTGGATTACCTCGTCGCCCTGGCGCTCAGCCCCATCTTCTGGCTCTTCGTGATCATGTCCGGCCGAGGCGGCCTTCTCAAAGTGATCATCTCCCGTCCCTGGTCGGCAGTGGTCTTCTACCTGACGATCGGCACCTTCTTCTATACGGTTTGGCAGCGGGCCATGGTGTGGATGCTCAGGCGCTGGGGCACCATCCCCCAACGCCTCAAGCAGCAGATGGTCGCCGAGCAACTGCCGCACTACCCCGGCCTTGCCGAACGGTTGGGCCCGGTGCAGGCCATATACACCCCGGCGCCGGGCGAGCTGGTGGTAGAGCTGAAGCATGCTCCACGGGGCAGCGTGCTGGAACTCGCCGATTATCTAAAACGCAACGGTCTCGTGCAGTGGGCCGGCTATAGCGAAGTCAGAGTGCTCTCCAGCCGCGGCTCCGCCAGCCACACTCCTTCTTCCGAAGTAAACCCTTAAAACCGGCAAATTTATCACTACCTCACCTATTGCCCGCGCTGCATTTACAGCCGGTTGTTGACATATGCTCATTACTTGGTATAATTTAAATGAGCATATGATCATTATGACCTTAGGCTACTGCGAGGAGGTATGAGATTATGCCTAGAGGCGATGGTACCGGGCCGATGAGATACGGTCCAATGACAGGTAGAGGGTTAGGATATTGCGCAGGATACCCCGCACCAGGTTACATGCATGCCGGCTACGGTTTCGGGCGCGGTTTCGGTTATGGACGTGGTCTAGGCTGGGGCCGGGTCTGCGGTCGGGGCATGGGAATAGGTTTCCGGAGAGGATTTAGGACTCCCGTGGCTCCGGGAGTGCCGGGATATCCGCACATCGATGAGGAGGAAGCTTTGAAGGAAGAAGCAGCCTATCTCGAAAAAAGCCTTGAAGCCGTACGCAAGCGGCTCTTGGAGCTGAAGGATAAAAAAGACAAAGAGGCGTAGAACCGAGTGGTGATTTAAACTCACCGGAAAACATTGCCTATCCGGTTTGAAGAGAGGCGGGGCTTGCTCCGCCTCTTTTCATAGATTGGCACCAGCTCACAGGAAGAGGCAGGTCACCGGGCAGAAGGATGACCTGATGAGTGATATGATGGTATTGTAAATAGTGATAAATGCGGAGTGCGAGGGAACAAAAGGATAGTTGCTCCGTAAGGAAGAGGAGTGAGGGCTTATGCCGCGTCCCGCCATACCCAGGCATATCGGCTTTAGACCCCAAGTGATTTCGTTCAAGCCTGCCGGTGTGCCTCTGCATACTTTGGATACTGTGGTTTTGGGTTTGGCAGAACTCGAAGCGCTCAGGTTAAAGGATAAACTAGGACTGGATCAGGAAAAATGTGCCGAACACATGCGCATATCGCGACCTACATTTCAGCGCATTCTTGTCTCAGCCAGACACAAAGTGGCCACCGCGCTCATAAACGGTTGGGCCATTCAAATAGAGGGAGCAGATGGCGGTAATGACACCGCCCCCTCACACCTGTCTGAAAACAGCCCCGAAATCCATAATACGATCGAAGGTTTCTGCCCCCATTGCGACCGCGCTCCTGGTCCCGGCCATAGATGGCGCAGAGGGAGGCACCATCCTTCTCGAACGGATGAGATTGGGCCGGATAACCATGAGCCGTAAACCAAAATGACAAAACCTCGGGCAAATCGGCTTCTGCAGGGAGAAAGAACCGCTTCGGAGAATTAAGTATGGTTAGAAGGAAAAACCTGCTGTAAATACCTGCTCTCACATCAGGAATGATGAGCGAATAACGGAGGGATTGTTTTGAAAGACGTACGTATTGGGGTAATCGGTATCGGGAACATGGGATCGTCTCACAGCCAGTACCTTTTCAATGGCGAGATACCCCAGGCCAGGCTGACCGCCGTGTGCGATATAAGCCCGCAAAGGCTGGAGTGGGCGAAGAAATCTTTCGGCGACAAAATAGCTTATTTCAGTGATGCCGGGGAGCTCTTCTCTTCCGGACAGGTGGATGCGGTGATGATCGCCACACCGCACTATTCCCATCCGCCGCTGGCCATAGAAGCTTTCAACCACGGACTGCATGTGCTGGTGGAGAAGCCGGCCGGCGTATATACCAAGCAGGTGCGGGAGATGAACGAGAAAGCCAAAGCCAGCGGCCTGACTTTCGGGATCATGTTCAACCAGCGCACCAACCCGCTTTATCAGAAGCTGAGAGACCTGGTGAAAAGCGGCGAGCTTGGCGAGATCAAGCGTGTCATCTGGATCATCACCAGTTGGTACCGTCCGCAGAGCTATTATGATTCGGGCGGCTGGCGCGCCACCTGGGCCGGCGAGGGCGGCGGCGTGCTGGTCAATCAGGATCCGCACCAGCTCGATCTATGGCAGTGGATTTGCGGCATGCCCAAGCGGGTGCGCGCCTTCTGCGGTTTCGGGAAATATCACGACATCGAAGTGGAAGACGACGTCACGGCTTATATGGAATATGAAAACGGCGCCACCGGCGTCTTCATCACCTCTACCGGCGATGCCCCCGGCACCAACCGGTTGGAGATATCGGCCGACAGAGGTAAAGTGGTGGTGGAAAACGACCAGCTGATTTTCTGGCGGCTGCGCGTCCCCGAGCGCCAGTTCAATCGGGAATGGAAAGGCGGCTTCGGCTCACCGGAATGCTGGAAATGCGAGGTCCCGGTGCGGGGCCGGTCCACCGCTCACAGAGGCATCACGGAAAACTGGGTGAATGCCATCATAAAAGGTACTCCCCTCCTGGCACCGGGAGTGGAAGGCATCAACGGTGTGGAGCTCGCCAATGCCATGCATCTCTCCGCCTGGCTTGACGACTGGGCCGAGATCCCGGTGGATGAAGAGACTTATCTCCGGCTGCTGCAGGAGCGCATCCAGAAATCGACCGTCAAAAAGGATCCCGGCGCCTCCCGCACCCTGGATGTGGCCGGCACGCACTGAAAGCGGCGGCAAGCGAAAAGTACCGACAAACAAAGCGGCGCACCGTCCGGCTGCAGCTCAGGCAGTCGGAGGCACGCCGCTTTTTCCGCTCTTATGAGCCTCTCATGAGCTATGCTGGTAGAAGTGATATCCGCCCAGATTGCTGTCGTCCTTCTTGTCGCCGGGCAGGAGATCTTTGTAGTTTTCCGCCACTTTGCGGAAAGCCATGGCATACTCTTCGATGATCTGCGGATAGAACTTCTTGAACCAGGGGATGGAATACAAAGTGTTCGGTGAATTCTCGCTCACCGGCAGGCTGCCCTTCGGCTGGCGCAGGTCGCGGTCGGAGTTGGCGATGCGGGTGGGCTTGCCGTGCCCATAGACATCGGCAGTGTTGAAGAGAGGATGCAGGTGCAGCGGTTTGTTGGCCCCAGCCCCGCAGGGTGCCCCCTCCGCCCGGACGGCGGCGGCAAAGCGACCCACCGAGAGACCACCCAACTCCTCCGGATGATAGATGCCCCTGGCGGCATACCAACCGGCCATGTTGGTATTGGGATCATGCGGCGGCGTGCGATGGGCTTCCAGTCCCGGAACCCCTTCCAGCAGATCCCAGAAGTAGTTCATGGCCTTGCGGATCTCGGCGCACCGCTCGTCGTAATACTTCAGCTGCACCCGGCCGACGGCGGAACTCATCTGGTGGATGCGGTTCTTGTAGCCGCCGAGCGGCAGGCCGGCATATGGCTTCAGATATTCGGTTTCGATTTCGGACTCGTGATAGCGCTCATAATGGCCTAAAGCCACGGCTCTCTCATAAATCTCCCGGTCATTGGTGACCAACATCCCGGCTTCCCCGATGGCAAACGACTTGCCGCTCATCAGGGACATCGCTCCCACATGACCGATGGTGCCGAGCTTCCGCCCTTTATAAAGACCGCCCTGGGCATGGGAGACGTCTTCGATCACCTTAATGCCGTGGCGGTTGGCGATCTCCATGATCGGATCCATATCTGCCGGATGACCGAGGTAATGCACCACCACGATGGCTTTGGTGCGCTTGGTGATGCGGTGCTCGATATCTTTAGGATCAATGCAGAGGGATTTGGGATCGATATCGGCAAATACCACCGTACCGCCCAGATCGTATACAGGGGCGGCGGAGGCCCAGTAGGTGACGCTGGGGCAAATGATCTCGTCGCCGACGCCTACCCCGCAACCATACATCGCCCCCAGGAGGGCGGAGGTGCCGTTGTTGTGCGCCAGAGCATATTTTACCCCCTGCCACTCGGCAAATTCCTTTTCAAACTGTTTGGTGATGTCCGTGCCGGACATCTTCCCACCACGCAGCACTTCCAATACGGCTTCTTCATCTTCTTTGGTGATGATCGGCCAGGTGAATATGTCACCCGGCGGAGTCTGAACAGCCTTTGGTCCCCCTAGCAGTGCTAATTTTGACATTTCATTATCTCCCTTCAAAATGATAAATGTTTATTGCAGGAGGCGACGACCGCTGGTGAGGATTTATTTCAACCCTCGTAATAATATTATGTATACCTGTTATTGCCTCCTTCCGACAACATCTATTTTTGTGTTATTATTTAGCCTGAAACACCATCAGCGCCATTTTCCCCGCTGGAGAGAGAGGATGTTCGCCATTGCAGCCTACCACACCATTATCCGCAGACGACGCTCACCGCCATTTGCTGAACCGCCTAAAAACATTGGTAGACACCGGGAAACCTGAGATCACGGTAGAGAAGGGCTCCCTGAAACTGGCAGGCCGTGAAGCCCGGGATGTGGCCGCCCAATTCGGCACCCCTCTCTATGTCTACAGTGAAAGGATACTCCGCACCCGCTGCCGGGAAATCAAAAACTTCATCGGTTATGAGCCGTTCATGCCCAATTACTCCTGCAAGGCCAACACCAATGTCGCCTTGCTGAAGATCATCAGGAGCGAAGGCTTTCATGCCGACGCCATGTCCCCTGGGGAGATTTTTCTGCTTTTGACCGCCGGCTTCCGTCCCGAGGAGATCTTCTTTGTCAGCAATTATGTCGATGATGAAGAAATGCGCTTTGCCATAAGGGCCGGCGTGACCATCAGCGTCGATTCCCTGGCCCAGCTGGAACGCTATGGCCGGCTCAATCCGGGCGGCCGGGTGGCGGTGCGCATCAATCCGGGCATCGGGGACGGGCATCATGAAAAAGTGATCACCGGCGGAGCTCATTCCAAATTCGGCATCTTCCACACCGATGTGGAGCACATCTTCTCCATCGCCAAACGTTATAACCTCACTATCACCGGGTTGAACCAGCATATTGGTTCCAATTATCTGACCGGAACGGTCTACCTGGAAAGCGTGAAGAGACTGCTCTCCATTGCCGAAAATTTTGCCGATCTCGATTTCATCGACTTCGGCGGCGGCATGGGGATACCATATAAAAACGACGCCGCTCGGCTCAATCTGGCCACACTGGGCGAACAGATCACCGAAGTGCTGGAAAAATGGACCACCCGCTACGGCAAGCGCATCACGGCCAAAATTGAGCCGGGACGCTATGTGGTGGCCGAATCCGGCCTGCTCCTCATCACCGTACACGCTCTGAAACAAAACCCGGGCATCACCTTCGCCGGCACCGACGGCGGGTTCAATGTGCTGGCGAGGCCCATGATGTATGGAGCCTACCACGAAATTCTGAACACCCGAGAGGTCGACGGGACCGCCGGCACCCCGGTAACTGTGTGCGGCAATATCTGTGAATCAGGCGACATACTGGGAGAAAACCGCCGGCTCTCCGATTTGCGGGAAGGCGATGTGCTGGCCGTTCTCGATGCCGGAGCCTATGGCTTCAGCATGTCTTCCAACTATAATTCCCGCCTGCGCCCGGCGGAAGTATTGATCACGGAAGAGGGGCAACTCCGGTTGATCAGGGAACGGGATAGACTGGAGGATTTGCTGCTGCACCAGATATATTGATCTGATCGGAGCCCACAGTCAGCCGGTCAGGCGGTGCCGGGCTGGCCGGCCGGATCCGGAACATGAAGTGGGGTTGTTCAATGCCTACCACCCCTGTCATCACCGCTCGCCATCTGAGCAAGACTTATTATACCTTTCGCAAGCCGGAGGGCCTCAGAGGTGCCCTCCGCAGTCTATTTTACCGGGAACGGGTGGCCAGGGAAGCGGTGAAAGGAATCAGCTTCACCGTCGCGCCGGGCGAGTTGGTCGGCTTTCTGGGGCCGAACGGCGCCGGCAAG
This sequence comes from Bacillota bacterium, assembly GCA_012840225.1. Classification (GTDB taxonomy): domain Bacteria; phylum Bacillota; class Limnochordia; order DTU080; family DTU080; genus DULU01. Next base: position 43,838 of record DULU01000066.1, on the reverse strand, counting down.
ACGACCACCCTCAAGATGCTCACCGGCATTCTCCACCCGACCGCCGGAGAAGCCTATGTGTTGGGTCATATCCCCTGGAAAAGAGAGAAGTCCCTCCTGAAGCAGATCGCTCTGGTCATGGGGCAAAAATCGCAGCTGTGGTGGGATCTGCCCGCCGCGGATACCTTCTTATTAAATAAGGATATATATGAATTATCCACCTCCGACTACCGGCGCCGCCTGAAAGAGCTGACCGAGCTCTTCGAGCTGGAAGATTTGCTGCATATCCCCGTCCGCCAACTCTCCTTGGGAGAGCGTATGAAGTGTGAACTGGCCGCCTGCCTCCTTCACTCTCCCACCGTCCTTTTTCTGGATGAGCCTACCATCGGCCTCGATCTCGTCTCCCAGCGCAAACTGCGCCACTTCCTCAAGGAGTACAATGCCCGGCACCAATTGACCATCGTGCTGACCAGCCATTACATGCAGGATGTGAAGGAGCTCTGCCGGCGGGTGGTGGTGATCAACCACGGCGTCATCATCTATGACGGCAGCATCAGCGATCTTCTGGCGCAGCATGCCGGCACCCGCCTGATCAAACTGACCTGGGCGGAACCTTTGCCCGACCAACAGGTCCAGGAAGACATGCGCCGGAGCCTCATGACGCTGGCCGAGAATAGCGAGCGCCGGTTTAGGATAGCAGAGTTCGATGCCTGGTCGACAGTGCTTGAGGTAAGTGGAGGCGCCACAGCCGCCGGGCGGACAGCGGCGCAGATCACCGCCGTCATACCCGTTTCCGACGTGCAGATACAGGAACCTGATATAGAAAAAGTGATGGCGGAATTGTTCTCCACCGCTCCCGCTTCCGGCACGGACGGCGCCGGTGACGAAAGGGCAGGTAGCCGATTATGATAAGCAGCGGGCGCAAATACCTCACCGCCGGCCTGCTTTCCTGGCAGGATTGCCTGGCTTACCGGGCCAACGCCGCCATCTGGGCGCTGGTGGACGGCTGCGGCAGTATGGTGATGGCCTTGATCTGGTTGTCCGTCTTCAGGGATCGCGGTGAAATCGGCGGATACAGCCTGAACCAGATGATCACCTACTACCTGGTGGCCTCTGCCGTTTCCCTCCTCACCACCCCTCACATGGAATATAACATCATCTGGGAAATCCGCCAGGGGCTCTTGTCCGGCTATCTCACCCGGCCTGCAGACCGCTACACCATGCACATCGTGTCGGAAACGGTCTGGCAAGTGATGAAATTCCTCATGTTTCTCCCTTCCTACCTGGTGGTTTGCTGGTTTTTGCGCCGCTATATCATCATTACCCTCACACCGCTGAACCTACTCTTTTTCTGCAGCGCGGTGCTCCTGGCTTATCTCATCAATTGCGGCATGAAGATGCTCCTCGGATCCGTGGCTTTTTGGGTTACCGAGACCAGAGGTCTTTTCCAGGTGCTGGAATGTCTGTGGGGACTCCTTTCCGGAGAGATCCTCCCCCTCTCCCTTCTGCCCATCTGGCTCACGGTTATAGGCGGGTTTCTTCCCTTTAAGTATGTAGTCTGGTTCCCCACAGAACTCTTCCTGGACCGCGTGCCGGTTCAGGAAGCTGTCTTGGGCCTGGGCTTACAGGTTTGCTGGGCTGTGGTTTTGTTGGTGGTGTCCCGCCTGGTGTGGATGCGGGGGCTCGCAGTATATGAAGGGGTGGGAGGATGAGGTGAAATGAGGTACCGCAAGACGGCAACGGCAGGAAAGCCGACCTCGAAGCCGATGTGGAAGCCGGCTTTTGCCCCGCTCCTTAAATATCCGCGCCTCGCTTTTCGCTCCGCCGGGCTGTGTCTCTCCAGGGAGATGCAATACCGCCTGCATTTCTGGGGCAACACTTTTGCCGGCGTGCTTTGGACCGGCATGTATCTCGTCTTCATCGAAGTGATTTTATCCCACACCGGGAGCATTGCCGGCTGGGACCGACCGGCGATGTATGTGCTCTACGGCACTTATATGATCCTCGAAGCAGTAGCCGGCATGATCATTATGCCCAACATGATCAAGCTGACCGAATATGTGCGCACGGGAGAACTGGATCTACTCCTCACCAAGCCTATCGATACCCAGTTTTACCTGTCGGTGCGGCACTGGGAATTTGCCGGCACAGGCCGGGCTCTGATCGGTCTCACGGCAGTGGCTTATGGCCTAAAACATACCCTGGCTTCCGGCGGAGGCGGGTCGGTTCTTCCTTCCCCCGCCCTCCACCCGGCCACACTCGCCTCACCGGCTATACTTTCCTGGCTCTCATATCTCGTCTCCCTCGTGGCGGCCTTTTTGCTTCTTTATGCCTTATGGCTGCTCAGCGTGTTGATCATCTTCTGGGTGATCAAAGCCGAAGGCCTTGGTTATCTTTTTGTACCCATCATGCAGATAGCCCGCTATCCCATCTCAGCCTATCCGCCTCTCCTGCAGGCGGCTTTCCGCACTGTCTTGCCTCTGGCCTTTGTCGCCGCCGCTCCCTCATCGGCCTTGCTGGGACGGGCCACGCCGGCCGGCGCCCTAGTTTCGCTCGTCGTAGCCGGCCTTTTCCTCCTCATCTCCCGGGCCGGCTGGCTCTTCGCCCTGCGCCATTACTCCTCGGCCAGCAGCTGATTAACCTAACCGGCCGCTTTCTATCTCTTCCGGCTGCCGCAGGCGGACCCGGAAATTGACCACCTCTGTCTGCGGTTCGACGCCGGGCACCGCCACAGTTTCAAAGGAAATCAAGCCCTTTTGCTTCAGGGAGCGCAGGATTTCATAGAGCATCATATCTTTCTGGGATACCTGATCTGCCGGCCATAAAGAAGCCGTAGCTTTTTTCAAAGCTCCAAATCCTACCGGTTTCCCTCCGGCCAGTTCCTTTTCAACGGCAGCAAACCCCTCTGCCCAAGGCATGATGTTACAGACCCGCTCCGGCAACTCGATAGGCCATATGGTCACCGCCTCAGGCTTGATGACCAATGCCGAGAGAGGAGGGGCCGGCATGATCCAGTCCACATCTTCCGGAAAAGCCAAAGCCGTGGTAGCCGCATAAACCCCCGTTTGATTTCTCCCGATCATCAACGGCTGGTTGATGCGGGCGGCAAACAGCGCTCCGGGATCGGCCACATGCAGCATCAATCCCACAATTTCCGAGGGAAAGCGGGCATATGCCGTGCGCATGGCTTCAGCCGGAGGCAATCCTTCTTTGATCAGCGCATGAATAAGCGCACACATCACTTCACTGACATGCACCGCCGAGCCGTCCTGCAGAGTAGGATATTTTCCGACAGGGGTGGCGCTGCGGGAGGTGAACACATATCCCTCTTCCGCCAGCCGGCTAGCCACCCCGTTGGCATCCCGCTTTGAGTCAAAGAAGCCGCCGGCACCGTTGGCTATGTAAGCCATTTGATGATCCTTGTCGACGAAAGGATGCGCCCAGGCAGCATCGCCTCCGCTTTTGCTGCGGCTGTGAATTATGCCGATTTTGCCGGGCAGCCGGCGGGCTTCGGTCTGGCGCAAAAGCACCGCCAAATCGCCGACCACCTTAACATGATGTAACCTGCCGTCCTCGTCAATGGTGGCTATGCCGGTATAATAGCCGCCGGCGAAACCTTCCTCCCGCCGCATCATCTCCAGCAAAATAGGGGCGGCGTCCTCTTTTCCGACATATCCTGCTATATTGCACATATGAGCTTCCCCTTTTCAATAGATGGTTTATATGAGATGGATTACATGAATCAGGAGGCCGGCTACCGGTCAAAGCAACCTGCCTCAAACTGATTATACACCACAGGCTTAGTTGGCGGGCTGCCAATGGCCAATGCGCTCAACGACGTCTCCTCTTCCATAAACCATGGCGATAGGCGGTATTGAACCTTTTCATCTCCCCGGCCAGCCCAAATAGGAGCGGCCAGAGGAAGGAATGCGGTGGCAGAACGAGGAGGGTGCCGCCGGCCGGGGCAGCGACCGGTCCGGTCGACCCGGATGGTACGGCATGCCCAGAAGGTCCGGTCGACCCGGACGATCCGGAAGGCATGTATAGGCTGTCTAAGCTCCCCACGCCTATCACAGGCACTTTATAACCCAGGTTGTTCAGTGTTTGCACCGCAGCCCGAACCAACTCCGCCGTCAGATGGTCGATGGTGGCGGAAGCCTGCCGCGGTGGTGATGGATTGGGAGCAGGAAGAGTGCGGCCTTCGCCTATGATCAATATACAGTCCGGTATGGGTGTCCATCGGTACTTGTCCCGGCCGCCGGCGGCGGTGCCGGCAGAGGCCGAATTGTGCTTCTTCCTTTCTTTTTCCGCCAAGGCGAAACGTCTGGTAATAAATTCCTCAATTGCCTCCTTCATGGACGCCGCCATAGCTTCCTCCGGCTCGGGCGGCATTCCGGAAGGTAAAGCAGTCTTCAGGCGCAGGTGGCGACAGGCACCGGGATAAATATCGCCATCCTGGTGCACGATCATCGCCCCCGTCAAAGCGGTGGAACCGGCAGCTATCAATGTGTATACTTCCAGCCGCAAATGCGGCCCGGCTTCCGGCGAGCCGCCCTTTTCGCTCATTCTGTCAGTCCCGCCAACTCCGCTATCCCCGCCATCCCCGTCAATTCTGCCGCTTGCCACCCTATCCAAACCTAAACCCAGTAGCCTTTGCAATTCCGCCAATCCTCTTTGATGCAGTTCCCGGCGGACAGCGGGAAGCTCCATATGCTCCATCAAGGCCAAGCGGGCGTTTTCCATGGCCATCTTGACCAGGCGCCAATTGTCCCCGCGGGTGGGGATGGTTACATGCAGTCCAGCTTGAGCTGCAGCCGCTTCTATGGCCGAGCGGTCCTGGATCACTTTTGGCAGGAGCAGGCCTATGGAGCGCGCCGGAGCATAATGTCTGCCTATAAATTCGCTAATCAATTTATCGGCGGTCAGACCGTCATGGAAAGCTGGACTGGAATCGATCTCATAAAAGTGAGAGGTTCTCCCGGCAATAACCCCCTGACGCACCTCTATCTGCAAGAGGCAGGAGAGCGGGCCAAATATGGCTACTCCCAGCACATCCAGATCCGGCTGCCGATCATGTCCCGCTTCCGGAGCCGGCGCCACAGCCGCCATCACTGCGGCTTTCTGTTTTTCCGACAGTTTGGTGAGGGTTTCGATATGCCTGCGCAAAGCTGCCGCTCGCTCATACCTCAGAGCTGCGGCCGCCGCGGTCATCTGCTCCCGCAGGAAAGGCAAGAGGGCGGTGAAGCGGCCGCGGAGGTAGTGGCGGGCCTGCTCTATCAGTTCCATATACTCCTCTTCGCTCTGCCTGCCGGCGCATGGGGCACCACAAGTGCCCAGCTGATGACGCAGACAGGGGCTGACAGTCCGGCGGGGAGGCAAGGTCAGATTACAGGTGCGCAGGGGTAACAGCTCATGCAACAGTTTCAGGGCATTACGCACAGCCGCTGCATCGGGATAAGGTCCATACAACTCGCCTTGAGATGCGCCGGATTCCCGGTACCTGGCAGCCGTCAGGCGGGGGAAGCGTTCGCTTTTTATGCATATACATGGGTAGCTTTTGTCGTCTTTCAATTTGAAGTTGAAACGGGGCCGGAGCGCTTTTACCAAGTTGTTTTCCAGGAGCAATGCTTCCGTCTCCGATTCGGCAAGGAAGACGTCAAAATCAACCGTTTCCGACAACATGTGAGCTATCCGGGTGTCGAGTTTGTAATGGGGACGAAAATACCAAGTGAGCCGCCGGACAAGTGATTTGGCTTTGCCGATATAGATGGTTTCCCCCGCCGCATTCTTCATAAAATAGACTCCGGGTCGCCTCGGCATCCTCGCCGCCTTGGCGACCAAAGACGGTGCCGGCTTGTAGGCCGCCATATTCTTTTGATATATTCGGCGGGTCATTTTTTTCTGCACCACCATCCCGCATCAGGCAATTGTTATGGTATAGTATATAAAATAAGTTTCGCCGGCCGCCGCCCTCGGCCTCTGCGGCGTCGTTCAATACGCAAAAAAATCCAAAGCAGGTACCGGCCGGTTTTGCTAGAATACCACTGACTAACACTTCGGTAAAGCACATCAATGATAAAAAATAATCAGCCAAGCCAAGTTAAGCTAAGCTAAGCTAGCTAAGCTAAACCTAGCCGGACCAGATCAAGCTAAATCTAGCTTCACCCGGCTGATAGCCAATAGCTAATAACTAATAACTAAGACTGACTGCTGACTAGTAAAGTAACTGATCGGAGGACCGCCATGCAGGAGAGGAAAAAGGTTACCATCGAGACACTACGGGCAATGAAAAGACAGGGTGAGAAGGCCACATTCATCACCGCCTACGACTACCCATTGGCTAAATACGCCGAGAGAGCCGGCATAGATATGATTTTGGTCGGCGACTCCCTGGGAATGACGGTTTTGGGCCACAAAACCACCCTCCCGGTGACTATGGACGACATGATCAGGGCGAGCCAAGCCGTAACCCGCGGCGCCAAAGCGCCTTTCATCATCGGCGATATGCCTTTTATGTCATATCAACCTTCAGACCGGGATGCCGTGATCAATGCCGGCCGCTTCATCTCTGAAGCTAACTGCGATGCCGTCAAGCTGGAAGGCGGCAGGCGGGTGGCTGAGAGGGTGAAGGCTATTGCCGGCGCCGGCATAGTGGTCATGGGCCACCTGGGTCTCACCCCGCAAGCTCTGGCGCAGATGGGCGGCTATAGAGTGCAGGGTAAAAGCCTGGCGCAATATCGCCAGCTGCTGGACGACGCCTTGGCTCTGGAAGATGCGGGCGCTCATATGCTCCTCCTGGAAGCTATTCCCAACGAGGTGGCAGCTTTAATCCACGACCAGCTCCAAATTCCGGTCTATGGCATCGGTGCCGGCAGCGGCGTTGACGGCCAACTCGTGATCATTCATGATCTGATCGGTATGTTCGATGAATTTAAGCCGAAATTTGTCAAGCGCTACGCCGAGGTGGGGCAGATTATCACCGAAGCCATCGCCGCTTATTGCCGGGAGGTAAAAGAGGGCGTCTTCCCCGGTCCGGAGCATTATTATCCCATCCCACCCGAGCAGTTGACCGAGATCATGGCTTATGTGACCGGCAAGGATAAGGATAAGGACAGCCGGGAGCAGGGGGCTTAAAGGGTTGGAAGGCATCAAGGCCAGACGGACTACCTACTCCGTCAATGTCGGCGGGGTCATGATCGGCGGTAAGCATCCGGTGGTGGTCCAGTCCATGACCGATACCAAAACGGCAGACACCGAAGCCACTGCCCGGCAGATCGCCCAGCTGGCCGAGGCCGGCAGTGAGCTGGTACGCATCACGGTGAACACGGAGGAAGCCGCTCAGGCTGTGCCGGTGCTGGTCCGCCGCCTGGAGTCCATGGGGATCTCAATACCGCTGATCGGCGATTTCCACTATAACGGTCATATCCTCCTGCCCAAATATCCCGAATGTGCGGCGGCGTTGGCCAAATACAGGATCAATCCGGGGAATGTCGGGAGCAAGCGCCGGGACGAGCATTTCCAGGCCATAGTGGAAATAGCCATCAAATATAATAAGCCTATCCGTATCGGTGCCAACTGGGGTTCCCTGGATCAGGAGCTGACAGCCCGGCTCATGGAGGAGAATGCCCGCCGCAGCGAACCTTGGCCGGTGAGCCGGGTGAAACTGGAGGCTTTGGCCGAGAGTTGCCTTGGCTCGGCCCGCCGGGCTGAAGAACTTGGTCTGCCGCCGCAAAATATCGTGCTCAGCGCCAAAACCTCCAGTGTGCCCGAACTCATCGCCATCAATCGCTACCTGGCGGCCCATTGCTCCTATCCCCTGCACATCGGCCTGACTGAAGCAGGTTCCGGCCTGAGCGGCGCGGTAGCCAGCGCTGCCGGCGCCGCTGTGCTTTTGGCCGAGGGAATCGGCGATACGCTGCGCGTCTCCCTCACCCCTTCTCCCGGCGGCGACCGGGCCGACGAAGTGCGGGTAGCCCGGCAAATCCTGCAGGCGCTCGATCTGCGCCGTTTTTGCCCGCAGATCACTTCCTGCCCCGGTTGCGGCCGCACCACGAGCAGCCGCTACCGGGAGCTGGCGGCGGCGGTGCAAGCCTTCGTCGATGAGCAGATGCCGCATTGGCGGAGCCGTTATCCGGGAGTGGAGAATCTGCGCATCGCCGTGATGGGCTGCGTGGTGAACGGACCGGGCGAAAGCCGCCATGCCGACATCGGTATCTCCCTGCCCGGCGATGCCGAAGAACCCGCCGCCCCGGTGTTCATCGAAGGGAAGCGGGCCGCCATCCTCCAGGGAGAAAACCTCACCGCCGACTTCCTCAAGATGATCGCCTCATATGTGAAGGAGCGGTTTAAAGCAAGGTAGAGGGAGGGGAACCTTGCGTATCACGGTCCTGGCCAGACAGGAACCCTCGGCTTTGCTGCCGGCGCCGTATGCCAGAAGCACCGCATCGGCAGTGAAGTGTATGGCGGTGTAACAGTAACCCCGGTCGGGCGGCCTGGATAGGCAGGAATGGGATTCCAGACCGCCAAAAGTCGGCCGTCACCCGGAATGCGCTTCATGGAAAGCGGCAAGCAAGGTGAGGTGAACTGCGACGGCACCGGCGTCGACCAGGTGTCGCCCCTGTCCACTGAGAACCAGCGCTCCGGCCGGGCACACCTGAACGCAGCTGCCGCAACCGCCACATCTGGAACGATCCGGCAAAGGGTGCTTCTCAATGATAGCTTCATTCCTGCATGACGAAAGGCAAGCATCGCAACCTATACATTTCTCCGGAAACGCCATCAACTCAGGCACGCCGCGTTGACATTCAGGGTTGTGACACCATTGGCAACGCAAAGGACAACCCTTCACTGTTAACAAAAAATACCTCCGGCAAGCGGAGGTATTTTTGGGATCATCAATTGCTGTGCTTTGTTCGCGGCCCTAGTCCTGATCTCAATCTATTAGTCGGCCACTTTGACGACATATACATCCGAACGGCCTCTGCTGCCGCGATTGTAATATACCCACTTTCCGTCAGGAGACATCTGGCAATGAGGATGGGTATATTGCCAATGCATGCACTGCCAATCCGTATTATGGCTGCCGAGTATCTCGATGCGGGGAGCGCCGGCGGCGTCAGCTTCCTCATAGTACATAACGGATATCAGATTCGTGCTGCATAGTCCGTCCGTGAGGATCGCTTCGTGCTGCGTATGGGCACTGACGTGGCCAACGGATCCACCTCTAAAGACTTTTTCCCATAGGACCCGGCCTGAAATATCGGCCACACCTACGAATTGTCCACCTTCTTTGGCCGGCCCATGATAGTAGATCCTCTCCCCTGTCCGATTCCAGGTGGAATGCGTAGCAAAGCGATATTCGTTCAGCGGTCGGATCTCCGTTAACTCTTTGGTACGCACATTAAGTACCCAGACCCGGGCAATATTTCGCTTTTCCTCAGTGGTGGGCCAGTCACGGTCAATAAGCCAGATATCCGGATTAACGGGATTCGGTTGTACATGGTTGCATCCCGCCCTTTCTTCGCGGAACACTTCCTGTACTTCCCCACTTTCGATATCCGCCTGGACAAATACCGTAGGCCGCCCACCGTACTCTTCTATCAGTGCCTGCCAGTAATCACGCTTTATCGGCCAGCGACCGGCTACTACATCGGGATGCTCCGGAGCATATGTTACTACTCCTGCCTTACCATCGCTGGTACAACCCGGGCCACCGTACACGTATTCTTTTCCGATATCATCGATCAACACCCGCTCCTCAAGTGTGTCGTGATGAACGGCCATAAAACGCTTACCGATGACGGCTACAATCCAGTTGCTGGCCGGCGCAAGGCAAATATGGTTGCCGCAGAAGCCGCCTCCGAGGCTACCGGCGGAGTATGGTCCCCAGTTGGTACCGCAATAATAGGCGCCAATTCCATCAGCTACAGCCAATACCCGGATATCGCCCGTCTCTAAGTTGGCGCTGACTATTGCCGACTTACCGGCGCGTGCCGTGGTAAAAACGAGGTGGCGACTATCCTGTGTAAAGGCTGTGTTGTAATGGTACGTAGGAGCATGATTGTACTCACCGGCTACAGTAAGCCGACGCGTCAGACGGCCTGTTGCCCCATCGTAACTTTCAATCATTTCATTGAAAACGGCGCCTTTCTGCAGTAACAACCCGGTAGCCTCCCAATATAATCGTGGTGCGTGCACGTAAATTATTGTGCGTTCCAGAACGTATCCAAAATATTTTGATAAGAATTCTCAATCTCGGTAAAATAGACTTTGGCAGGTTTTAGTCCATTTAATACGGGGTTCAAATCGGGTAGCGGGACATCGTTACCGGCAAACAGCGGCACTTCGAAGTAACCGGTAAGCGTATCGTACCATTGTGCCGCATTGATGGTATTCGGAATAGGTGCTCTCATGAACACATTCCTGAAGACGTCCAGTCGGGGTGATGGTGAAGCAAAGGCCGTGGACAGCTCCGCCAGCGTTTCGTAGCTAGCCAGCTCTTTAAGCAATTCCCAAGCCAGATCGGGATGCTTGCTCTGACTGCTGATCAGACCAATATGGGTGGTGAGCATATGCTTTTGACCATATGGACCGGCCGGCTCTAGAACAACACCATGTTTGGTATTCGGAATGGCGCTTTCCACAATTGGTATCAGGAACGGGCCGGCTTGAATCATAGCCACGTCGCCGTTGGTATAGGCGTTGCGGCCGCGATCCTTAACTTGAGAAGCATTAGGCACAATGTTGTATTCATGCTCTAATCTGGTAATCCACTCAAAGGCAGAGATTGTTTCCGGTTTCGTTATCGTCTGCTTTTTCATGGAAGCATCGGTGAATTGACCGCCACGGTTATAAAACCACGGTTTCCACGCATACCAGGAATGATATGTGTATGCAAAACGATCGGGGTCCCCATCGCCGTCAGAATCGCGGACCAGCTTACGACTGATAGATAAAAAGTCGTCATGTGTCCAATTGTTCTTTAACGTGGGTAAACCTTGTTGATCAAAGGTATCCTGATTGTACCAGATGAAATAGGAAGCCACTATGCTTATCGGTATACCCCATAACTTACCTTCAAACATTCCATGTTCCATGATAGTGGGAGCAAAAGCTTCAATGAAATTCTTGTCTTTGGCCGCAAACTGGGTTACGTCGCGAATGAGCCCTTTTTGGACAAGCTGCCATGTATCATATCCGATATTGGTACCAACAATGTCGGCAGGTCTTCCCGAGACTACCTGCCTGATGAGAGCATCCGTATAATTAGTGGTAGGGGTGATCATCTCTACGGTGACACCGGGATGTTTTTCCATGAATCTATTGACGGCTGCTTGTCTTGCTGCTACATACGGTGGATCTCTATGCGGGTTGAGAAAAATTAACGTAGTCGTCTCTGAGGCATAAGCCGAAAAACATAAAACACACAGGAACGTAAAGAACAAGCCAACACCGACAGCTTTACTGCTTCGCATATTCCCTCTCCTTAAAGTTTTTGCATAATGAATTGGCAGCAGTGTTCTTCTATCCTGTGGATTCCAGCGACCTGAACGTGGACTATATCGACCTGTTATTCCCGCGAATAGGCTAGATCAGGCCATAGAGCTGCATGATTTTGAAAAAGGAATGTCGCAGATATTGTTGAATTTCCAAGGTGCATACAGCCATGTGTAAGGGGATTGCGGGCAAAGATGTTGAACAGTTCTAAAATAATTCATTTGCCTATCCTGCCATTTCCAGAATTCTTACGCTGCGGCAGAGCAGAATGCGGCCAAGGCTATCGTCACAAGCCCAGCCGTTACCGGTCGATAGAAATAATCTATTGCGTCAGGGGAAATTTACCAATGTCTCAAGGCGATATATCATACGATATCAGTCCCAAACAACATCTAATTCTTATCCCCGAGGTCGCTTTTTTTGGGCATGACGAAGCTAAGCCAAATACCTCCTTCATTTGGCTGCACTTTACCCACCCGTCATTTAGGGTGGATTGCACTATTGATGATATCGATAGTGAGACACCCAGCTCGCAAACCGGCATACGGACGATTTTGTCTATACCACAATACTCAACTCATCATAATTGGGAGCCAATTGAGTCTCTTTTGGATGAATTGCTTGTTTGGGAGCAGCGAACCGTATCATCCAGGCTACGTCAACAGGTTATTTTTGAAAGGCTTTTATTGCAACTGTCCATGCCGCTCTCTAACAGAAGCGGTACCCGTATTGATGAACACCACATACAGCTGGCAACACACGGACATCGACTGCTGGAACAGCATATGGCCAATATTAAAAGTGCCCGGCTGTTCCTCGCCGACGAACTGAAATACTCGGCAGATTACATCGATCGCGTCTTCAAGCAAGTCTTCGGAAGATCCAGTGCGATGGTTCTAAATGAAATTCGTCTACGGCAAGCAAAGGTGTTGCTACAGACCAGCAACTTGCCCATCAAGGTCATTGCCGCCACCATCTGTTACAACGACCCTCACTATTTCGCTCGTTTTTTTAAGAACCAAACCAACATGACGCCGACAGAATACCGCATTGGTCATCAATATCCTGACTGACCGTCACGCAAAGACAGGGTGCTGCCGCACACCCAGCAGCACCCCTGATATTTGACGCAGTTGATTATGATAAATCGATGACAATACCGGCGGGAACCACTTCATACTGCAAAACAAAATGGCTCCGACAGGATAGACAAGCGACTTCCACGTCCTGCTTCGAACCGAGGGTCCGCGGCTCGCCCTCGCCCTTTATGGTAAAAACTTTCTCTTTTATTACCTTGACGGTCGGGTTCCATATATCACAGCGCGGGCACCTCACCATTCCGAGGCACGACCCCTTTTCCTTTATAGAACAGCGTATATATCCATGATATCCCTTTGCCGGTCTATTTAATCGCTGCCCCACCATGGTTGACCTTTGCCGGACTTACTTCACGCTCACTTTGGCCGGAAATGCCCAGCCAGGATACATGCCCTGCAGGTGCCCGGGTTCGCCGTCATGTATCAGGAGGCGATAGCGGAAGACCACCTTTTTCCCGGCCGGCAGGGTCATCGATCCATTTCTCTCCTTGTTACGATAGAAATGGGAGTGGCCGAATGGGTTGGCCGTCATCAGCCCATAAGCCCTAACATGCCAATGCGAGGGATGGCGGGGATTTTCCGGATGATCCATAATGGCTATCCCAGTGGCAACCGGACCGTTCGGCCCGTATACCAAACCTGTATAGTGGCACCAGGGAGCCGGCTGGCCCCAAGCCTCTTTTTCGCTGCAGGCGCCGGAGGCCAACTGGATCTGTCCACCCTTGTTCTCCTGCATGGTGCCGGCCACCCGCACGGAAAGCAAGCCGCCTTCTTTGGTATCGCCAAAAACGATGTCGCCGAAGTCGGCAGAAAACTCTTGCTGGAAGTCGGCCAGCCTTATCCCGGAAGGCAAGGCATATACTTTCATTTCCAATTTATGGTTGAGAAGCGGCTTACCGTCGACACTGTACCAGGTATTGTCGCTGGCCAGGGTGCCGAATACCGGACCCGACTCCATTTTCGTAAAGGAATTATGCCTGGTGACTGCGTGTCCGGGGTTTTCCGACCAGTTGTCATGACCGTTTACATCACCGTGGGTAAACCAGATGGACCTGTGATGACGATGATCGTGCGGCTCTCCCTCCACATCATCTCTCATGGGAAAATGCCTGGTAACAGCCACACCGGGGCTCAGATAAACCGGATACAAAAACGGTCTGGGCAAATTTGCGCCATAATGATATGACGTAAAATGTTCGCCGTTTACCTTGATGTCGATTACCGTGGCATCGCCGTCGCCCCGTTCAGCCAGCTCCACGCCGCTCTCCCCTTCACAGGAGCAATCCGGCGTAATAGTAAAATCCAGGGTATGGCCGGCTTTGAGACTGGGTACCAGCCAGGTAAGCGCCAGTTTCCCCTCCAGCCGTTCTACCTGCACCGGGCACTTCAGACCATTTTCCATCACAGCCTGCATACCCGAACAGCAGCAGCATGGTATAGCGCCGACAGCCTCCTCATCGACGATGGCGGTCACCGGTTCCCAAAACCGGTCATGGGCCCCCGCCTCCACCGTCAACACCAAATCCTTCTGCTCATTCCCTTTTTCCAACCCATTTTCCATCCGACTCATCCTTTCGCTACCATCGATCAAATAACATGAGTACCGGCATTCTCTTCCAATCTTATCTGATCATGGCATATTTCGAGAAAGGCCCAGGTTAACCTGCACTGATTCGGCCGATTAACACCCGACAACCGCATCAGTATTTGCCATATGTGCGAGCTGTTTCAATCATAACCCGAATATTGTCGTCCGGTGTGTCTCTGCCGCACTGATCACCTGTTGATAGGATGAACCTGCCGCCTTCAGCCGCATCGTCGATAGCTTTGCGACTTGCAGCGACGACATCGGCTATGCTGCCTTTTAACATAACTGTAGTGGTATGCAAATTGCCCTTTAATACCAATTTGTCACCATATTTCACTTTCAGCTCTCTGAGATTACAGTCACCCATTGGCGGCACTTCCAAAGGATCGATAACGGTTAGATCAGTTTCCTCGGCACAAATGCGCACTAACTCCTTTTCAGGACCGCAAGAGTGCAGATGAGTAGGAATGCCTGCGTTTTTTGCCAAAGCAGTTATTCTTTGTATAATAGGCAACGCTAGCTCCCGGAATATATGCGGCGTCTGAAAAACCAAACTACCCGAGCCGCCGACGCAAAGGAAATCAGGCTTGACCGGCAGGCTCATCAAACGATGAAACCTGTTTTCGTACCACTCCAACAACTCTTCCGACCGCTTCCGGTATTTGCTCGGGTTATCAAAGTAGTCATAGATCGCCTCCGGGGTATGAAGCAAGATTGATGTTCCGCACCATACGCCTACAAGACCATGATCCCCCATCAGCTCTTTGACATATTTCAACAACTCTCCGCCTGACGGCCATTCTTTCACGCCTTCAACCGGTTGCCAGCGCTTGGGAATTTCAGGCAAACCAATTTTTTCCGGCTTGACATTCCTGGTAGGAGGGTTATCTCGGTGAAATACCGTGACATTTGCCGCCCATATGAGTTTCCGGTTTTCTTTGTAGTATTTCCGGACAATTATTTTGGTATTATCTTTATGAATTATGGCACTTTCCCAAGCCGGCTCATTTTGGTTGACCTCATCCGGGAATATAATAGGGGCATATCCGTCCATCAGTGAATCAAACCCAAAATGCTTGACGCAATCTATGTAAGCCTTCCATATCGGCGGGTCCTGATATAGATAGAGATCCCAGAACGGTTTTCCGGTTAACCTGGCCGGAATCATATTTGATGTATCCGGCGCCACCGGGACACAATCTGGCGTTTCACCTCTTAAAACTGCTAGCAATCTCTCCCGAGATGTCATGATCACTAGGAACCTCCTGATGATTGTTGCTGAGTTGCCGTCGACCATCGAGTTAAGTCTGGACTTGTGTCACCTGCCGAGGCATTTTCCACTCATTTGCTATGCAGTAATAATACGAGCATAATGGGTTGTTGCCTTGTTTTACTTTGGTATTTTTCTGCTACGTTTATAAATGAGCGCTGCTAGGCTGCTAGTTTTGCTCAGCAGCAGCGTAATGACGAGCCGCTCGGCAGCAGGAATAGAATTATGATTGCAGAATACTTGCGCCGGAATACTTTGCATACAAAATGATGATAGCCATCATAGTACCGGTAACAGCAACTGAATTGGTGGTGGGTTCAGCAGATGGGCATGCACGGTGGAGGTTTCGGCGGTGATTTCGGTTTCAGAGGATTCGGCGGTGGTGGCCGGGGTTATGGTTTCGGTCGCATGCGCTTCAACGACGAGGAAAAGGTGGTCATCAACTGGAGCCTCTTGCCCCGTCTGGCCATTTATTATCGTCCCTATATCGGTGCCCTCATCCTGGTCTTTCTCGCCATCCTCCTGCAAGCCGGCTTAGCCCTCATCCCGCCGCAACTGATGCGCCTCGTAGTAGACGTGGCCATCGCCCGGATGGATTTCACCCTGCTGGTCATCTACACCTTGGCCTCGGTGGGCTTTTCCGCCCTCGCCAGCCTGGTCAGCGTGGGAGAGAGCTATCTTAACAGCTGGATCGGCACCCGCATCATCCGGGACCTGCGCAATTCCATGTTCCGCCATCTCCAGCTTCTCCCCCTCTCCTTCTATAACAACGCCCGCACCGGCGACATTATCTCCCGCATGAATAACGACATCAACGGCATTCAGGGTGCGGTCACCAACACAGCCACCCAGGTGACATCGAACGTGGTGAACCTGTTGACGGTGTTGGCGGCTATGCTGGTGATGGACTGGCGCATGACCTTGATCGGTGTCTGCGTTGTACCCCTCTTCATCATCCCTACCAGGATGGTCGGCAAGGTGCGCTGGCGCATCGCCAGGGTGACCATGGAAAAATTTGCCGAAATGAACAGCTTCATTCATGAGCACCTCGGCATCAGCGGCATCATCCTCGGCAAGATCTTCGTGAGGCAGGAGGATCAGGCCAAACAATATGAAAAGCTCAGCAACGAAGTGGCTGCCTTTCAGTTGAAGGAAAGCCTCGCCGGCCGCTGGTTTTTCATGGCGGTACGCACATTCAGCAGCATAGGGCCGGCCATCATCTGGCTCTACGGCGGCTATCTCATCATCAGGGGCGAGATGACGGTGGGAGCCGTCATTGCCTTCAATGCCTATCTCTCCCGCCTCTATTCGCCCATCTCCTCACTCTCCAACCTGCACGTGGATATATCCCGGTCGATGGCGCTGGTGGAACGGGTCTTTCAATATATCGATACGGAAGTGGAATACCCGGGCAACGAAAAGTTGCCGGCCTTCCCCGAAGTGAAAGGGGCCATCGAGTTCAGGGAGGTCAGTTTCAGATATTCGGCCGACGGCCCGCTCGTGCTGGATAAGGTCAGTTTCAAGGTGGAACCGGGCCAACTGGTAGCCCTGGTCGGTCCTTCCGGTGCCGGGAAAACCACCATCACCAACCTGGTGCCCAGGCTATATGAGCCCATAAGCGGCTCCATACTTATCGACGGCCAGGACATCCGTAATTTTTCTGTCGCTTCCCTGCGCAAGCAGATCGGCATGGTGACCCAGGATACTTTCCTTTTCAATGCCACCTTGCGCGAGAACCTGCTTTATGCCCGTCCCGAGGCTACCGAGGCGGAGATGATAGCAGCCGCCGAAGCCGCCTATATTCATGATCTGATCACCTCCCTGCCTGAAGGTTATGATACGGTGGTGGGAGAGCGGGGCATCAAGCTCTCCGGCGGAGAAAAGCAGCGCATTGCCATCGCTCGCGTCATACTGAAGAACCCGCGCATCTTCATTCTCGACGAAGCCACTTCCTCACTGGATTCCAGGGCGGAATATTATGTCCAGGAAGCTCTGGCGCCCCTTTTGGCCGGCCGCACCAGCCTGGTGATTGCCCACCGCCTCTCCACCATTTTGGCCGCCGACCTCATATTGGTCATCGAAAACGGCCGCATCGCCGAATCGGGCACCCATGCCGAATTGCTGGCCAAAAACGGATTATATGCCACCCTATACCGCCAACAGTTCATGCGCCAGCAAAAGAAAGGACAGGAGCAGCCGGCACCGCAGCCGGGGCAGATGCTGCCGGGGCAAATGCCACCTTTACCGCCCGAGCCCCCACTTTCGGCCTCATCTCCTCAGTCTGAAAAGGAGCAGCCAAACCAGACCACCGCCGGCCAACACGGCAGTTAAAATGCTGTCGGCCACCATGGCCCAGAGAACACCCATGATGCCGAACTCAGGCCGTCCGGCCAGACACCAGATGACCACCACCCGCAGGATGTTCCCGGCCATGCTGCTCACCATGGTCCAGGCGGTTTTCCCCAGGCCATAGAGGGCTGCCATGCTGACGCTGCCGAGATAGGTGAAAGGCAAGGCGATGGTCAGCGGTCTGATCAGTTCTCCCACACCGGCATCTCCATAAAGCAAACCGGCCAGCCAATGACCTTTATACCAGAAAAAGGGAAGCAAAAAGACTACGACCAGCGCGGTCCAGAGAAAAACCCGCACAAGCAGGCGGTAGAGCTTCGGCAGACCACGGCCTTCCGGCATGGCGGCGAGGCGGGTGATTTCCGGCAAAGCTACCGAAGTGACCGGAAAGATGAGCATCATCGGCATATATATGGTGGGCATGGCCATTCCCGACAGCCGGCCATACTCCCTGGTAGCCTCCATTACCGTCAGACCGGCACTCTGCAGGAGGCGGGGAATCATGGCTACCGTCACCAGGCTCATCAGATTGTTGAGGAGGCCGGTGACCATAAGGGGTAGGGAGAGTGCGAGCAGCTCCCGGGCACGGAGCTCGGCGATGGCGCCGGTGTGGGTGCGGGTGCTGCCGGTGCGGGTGCCGGTGCCAAGGCGTGCGCTGCCGGCAGGCGGAGCATGGTTCCTGCGGTTCCACCTGGTCAGAGTGCGCCGGAAGCCGGCATATAACACTCCCATATGGGCCAGTTCCCCGCCGATCAAACCGATGGCCACACCTGCCGCCACCCAGGCCGTACCGTATGGTGCCAGAAGGATGGCCAGCCCAAGGACCACCGGGATGCGCACCAATGCTTCACTCACATCGGCCGCCGCCATATAGCTTTGCCGCTGCCACCCCTGCACGGCTCCCCGCAGCGCATTTGAGACAGCCACAGGGATGAGCAAAACAGCCAAAACCACCAAAGCCGGTTCGGTGCGGCTGTCGGTAAGCACCTTTGTGCCCCAAAAGCCCGAGAAGAGCGCCTGCAGCAAAAAAGCTGCTATCGCCGCCGGGAGCATAATGGAAAGCCCCAGGCGATATGCAGCCAGATCCGGTTTCCCGGTCAGCTCCGTTCGCTCCGCCGTGACTTTGGCAATGGCCACCGGCATACCTAAGGTGGCAAGGCTGCGGGTGATGCGATACACCGGCATAGCCAGCTGCAGTATCCCGACGGCATCCTGCCCCGCCGCCCGCACCAGCGCCACCCGGTAAACTGTACCCAAAATCCTTCCCACAAAGGCGCTGCTGAACAACGCCAATATCGAGCGGATGAGCGGGCGCTTCCGGAAATACCCGAAATAACCGACAAAGATGCGCACAAAATTCCCTCCTCCGCAGCATATAGGGAGGAGGGAATTTTCATGACTACCTTGTGACTACCTAATCGATATTAATGTGCTTAAACTGAGGCAGATACGGTTCGTTCTGCTTCAGCATCGTCTGCACCATATCTTTGATCTCGGCAAGCGACAATACCGAGGCCGCCACCGGATCATAAGCGCAGGCCTGGAAGACCAAGCGCGGATTGCCGGTCAGAGCGGCTTCCACCGCCATCTCCTCAATGGCGATGTTGAGATTGTTCAATGCCGCGAGCTGTGGCGGCAACGGCCCGACAAAGATGGAGTTGAAGCCGCGCCGGTTGGCAACGACGGGCACCTCCACGCAGGCATCATACGGCAGATTGGGGATCAAGCCCTTGTTGGGCACATTGCCGTTGAATTCAAACGGCTCGCCGCCCAGATAAGCGTTGATGATGGAAGCCGCATACTCATTGCCGCGCCGCAGATCGATCGGCCGCTCAAACCATTTTTCCGCGTCGGCCCGCCAGGTGTCTTCCCGGGACAGGTAGGTCTCCAGGATATACGCATGTTTACCCGGATTCCAGTTCGTCCCGTGCAGGCAATACTTCTCGATCAGATCGGGACGCTTGCGGAACCACCAGTTATACTCGGAATTATGCCCGCTCGATTCGGTGACATAATAATCCAGGTGGAGGAACATCTCGTTGCGCACCAGTTCCTGATTATAAATCTCAGGCTTCTTGACGGCTTCCCGGATCAGCGGATATGCATCCTCACCCTTCCAGGTGTACTTCAGGTAAAAGGCCTGATGGTTGATGCCGGCACAGACATAATCCACTTCCGACATCGGTGCCCCGATCCAGCGGGCCAGCATGGCGGCAGTGCCCTGCACGCTATGGCACAAGCCCGTCACCTGAATGGAGGATTCCCGCTGCATGGCCCGGCAGAGCATAGCCATGGGGTTGGTGTAATTAAGGAGAATGGCATTGGGACAAAGCTCTTCCATATCGCGGCAAATGTTGACCATCTCCGGTATGGTGCGTAGAGCCCTGAATATCCCCGCCGTGCCGCGGGTATCTCCCACATTGAAATCGACCCCGTATTTTTTGGGTATCTCAATATCATGCCGCCACACCTGCACACCACCGGCCAAAATAGTGCACAAGACGGCATCTGCGCCCTCGAGAACCTCGCGCCTGTTTAAAGTGGTCTCTATTTTCGCCCCATAATTGCCTTCCTTGATAATGCGCTCCACCGCCCGCTTGGCAAAGGCCAAACGATCAGGATTTATATCCACCAAGGATATGGTGGCGTCTTGCAGAAGGGGAAACGTCAAAAGATCGCGCACCAGGTTGCGGGTGAACCCCCAACTACCCGCCCCTATGAAGACAACTTTTGCCAAAAAAAACACCCTTTCCATCTTGCATTGCTTATATTTACCGGCCCGGCGGCCCGGCACAACCGCCTAATAAACCTCATCTATGTATTTCCTTTATTAAAGCAAATTCCTTCTCCCACTTGTGCTGCAACCTGATACAAACCTGCCGCCTGTGGCGACTAAAGCCTGCCCGACATAGCTAGACTATGTGAAGGGGAATAGTCGCGGCGTCATCTCCCCGCCAACAAATCAGGCACAAAGAGAGAAAGGTTGGTAGTGATTGATGGATCAGGAAAATCAGGGGCAGGATAGAGATAAAAGAGAAGAAAACAGGGACGGCCGGCGAGACAGGGATGGAAGCAGGAGTTGGCTATGGCCAGGCGTGGCTTTGGGCAGTCTTCTGCTTTTGGCTTTGCTTTTGCTGCCTATGAATCTGAACAACCGGCAGCAGATACCGCCGGGGGGAAGAAATATGTTGGAGCAGACACCGCTCCCCGGCACTCCGGGAGGGGAGAATGTAGGCTTTATGCCGGATAGAACCGACCGCACGGATCGCATGGAGGATAACAGTCCCGAGCAGCTGAACAGGCGCATCGCCAGTGCGGCCCGGAGTGTGGAAGGTGTGCAAAATGCCTGGGGCATAACCAGCGGCTCCATTGCCCTGGTGGCTGTGGAATTGAACGATATGGTGCGTGGCCAGGTGGAAGCGGTTAAAGATGAGGTGTCCGATCAGGTGGAAGAGCTGCCCGGCATCGACAGGGCTATCGTCACGGCCGATCCGGACCTGGTGGTGCGCATCCGCAAGATAAGCGAAGGCATTGCCGCCGGGCAACCGCTCTCCAGCTTCAGGACGGAAATCGACGCTTTGCTGAGAAGCTTGGCGCCTGCCGGCTGATCGGCAGCTCTAAGCCGGGGGCCAAGCTTTCGCTCCTCTGCCGGCTGATCCGCATCACCCGCATGGACCTAGCGCTGCTTGGTCGCTTTGCTCTCCCGGTGCTCGGATCCCTTATATAAACGATATATATTGGACCGGTGCAGCCATATCACCAACAGGTAGGAGATGATCAGCACGGCGGTGCGGGTGGTCCAGCCATAGATGAAGCCGGCAGCCAGAATGGCCACAAAACCGGCCACCAGCGAAGCCAGGGAAACGAAACCGGTAATCTTCCTGATCACCAGATGGCAGAAAAAGGACAAAACAGCTGCTAGAGGGAAAAGAGGGGTAAACACGCCGAACATGGTGTTTACCCCTTTCCCGCCTCTAAAGCGCAGAAAGGGCGTATAGGCATTACCCAGCATGGTCGCCAGCGCCACCCCTTCCACCAACCAGGGGGTGGGACGCCAGTTTACATAAGCCAGCGTCAGAAGCATGACCAATGCGCCCTTGGAAACATCGACGGCCTGGGTGAGGAGAGCCGCTTTTTTACCTGCCACTCGTCCCACATTGGTGGAGCCTATGTTTCCACTGCCTATTTTCTGGATATTCTCTCCCTTGCTGATCAAGACGACCAGGTATCCTGTAGGTACCGCTCCTATGAGGAAGGCTCCTACCAGCAACAGAAAAGGCATCAAGCAAACCCTCCGGATCCGGATTAATGACATCTTTATACATTGAGAAAGACATTATTCTAGTTAAGATGCATTCACCCTGCCGGCAGAATTCACCGGAATAATAAATATTTGCTATCCGACATCCGGACTGCCCAGGTGCCTGCCCTTGCGCTCTTTCAGGCCCTAGCTAGTCAGGCCTCAGCCGGCCGACCGGCTGGCCCGGCTGGCCGGCTAACTAGAGTGCTACCGGATTGCCGGTGGCCTTGGCTTCGTTGGCCGCCTCGAGGAAGCGGATGATCTCCAGGGTCTCTTCCTGCGGTATGGGCGAGCGGCCGGTCTTGAAGAATTCCATGATCGCCTTGAGCATCAGGTAGTAGCCCGATGGAGATTTGGCGGCTTCGGCAAAGCGGGTTCCCTTATCTGTAAAGACGGTGGCGCTGAAGGTGATTTTGCCCAGGCGGCCGCCGTAGAGTACGCCGATCCTGTCGTCCTGCCAGGTGCCTGTCACCACATCGGCTCCCTCGGTGGTGCTGACCCGCACCTCTTTGCAGCCTGTGCCCATCAGGGAGAAAAGAATCTCGGCCGAGTGAATTCCGTACCAGAACATGCCCGGAAAGTCGGGCAATATAGCATTCGGCCCGTGGGCTACGCAGCCGAGCACTTTCTCATCTTTGGCCAGATCGGAGATGCCGGCAGCAAAACGCAGGGATGAAGAGGAAAATACGGGCGTGCCATACTGCCCGGCTATTTCAAAAATGCGCTTGGCCTCCGCCGAAGAGGTGGTAAAAGGCTTGTCGATAAAGACCGGTTTGCCGAAGCGAGCAATCTCTTCAAACTGGCTGAGATGCTGCCTACCGTCGACGCTTTCCAGGAGGATGGCGTCGGACCGCTCGGCCACCGCTGCCGGGGAATCGACCATCTCCACGCCAAAATCATCGCGCAACTTGGCGACGTAGCCATCCACCCGGGTATAGCTGACGGCTAAATCCTTGCTGCCGCCCGGAAAAGCCACCAGCACCTTACCGCCGGGGACATGCTCAGGATCGTTTTCTACATTGAGCACCTTGGTGAAGGCCACCACATGCGAGGTATCCAATCCGATCATACCAATGCGAATATCTCCCATTTACTGATCCTCCGTTCCATAATAAGTCCGTTGATATTGTTTCCCATTATCAAGTGCCATCTCCTGCTACCGGCCGCTATTTATACGGGTGATACGGCAATGCCGGCGCTTGACAGTTGTCCTTCCTCGCAATAGAAAGCCACGCCGCCGCCCCGGGACAAGGGAGCGGGATCAGGAATGGCTAAGGTGGTAAAGGTGGACAAGACCGGCCGCCCGTCCACTAAAGCAGTCAAGATTGAACCGCTCACCGCCAGCTCGAACCGATAGGCCGCGCCCTTCTCCCAGACAAAGCTCTTCTCCTCCAACACCTCAGCTTCCTCAGCGTCGCTCCGGCGCCGCACCAGCTGCACTTTGTCCTGATCGGTCAATAGCAGGGCATAGTAATGTCTCAGACCGCCGACCCGCACTGCCAGGCCGAAAGCTTTGGCCAGATTTGAGCGGAGCGTCGCAGTGGCCCGGTAATCGACCCATTCCCCGGAACCACAGATGAGGAGGCCGATCCCTTCATTTTGACACATATTGAAGGCTCCGGCCGCTCGCCAATGGTCTACAGCATTCACCCACATGTGCCGCCACATATGGCCGCCGCCGGGTTGCGGCCCCAGAAAGATCCGGGGACTGCCGCTCCAGGTGAGATAATCGAGATATATTACTCCGGAAATATCCCCTGTTTCGCCTGCTTCACCCGGAGCTTCCCCACTCGGCGGGGTGATGGTCAGGCCGACGGCGGTGATCGGCTGTCCGGCCGTATCCGGTACCTGCCAGGAAGCTTGGCGATATGCTCCGGGCAGGAAGACCACGGGCGGGGCAAAAAGCCGAGTCGGCCGGTCTTGGGCATCAAAGGTGTCGATGAAAAGGCGCCCCTCCACAGGGTGGCGGTTCCCCTCCCCGGCGACTGCGCCCCAGCTCACCAGCTGACCTGAATAGAGGGTGGGCGAGGCCATCAGGGTGTAAGTGTCTCCGCCTTTGGAGGCCAAGGTCTCCGGAGGCAGAAAAACCGGCGTGGCTATGGCAGCAGGTTCTTCTGCAGTTACCCCTTTGTAGCATATGGCGAGGCTCCGCCGCCCGAGGCGACTGTGACCTGCCACATTTTTCAGCTGCAGGCGTTCCCCGCCCGCTACCCCCGAGGCCACCTGAAACCCCTGCACCGCGCCCTCCGCCTCAAAGTGAAAGCGAGCCACATCCTTGGGCAAGAGTGGAGGCCATTGCCGCAGAGCCCGGCCGATATTTACTATCTCATATGTTTCCCGCAGTGCATCGGTGATCACCCGGCCGCTGTCGGCGGTGGGCAAATATAGCCGGTCGGCTACGGCCATCCGCCAGTCGGCAGCCGAGCCGTCGATCCCCGCCAAACCATTTTTAATGCCCATCAGGCAACCCAGATTCCCGGAATTGCAATCGGTATCCCAGCCGCAGGTGTTTACGATAGTCAGGGTGCGGCGAAAATCATCGTCACCATATATAAAGGCCAGGATGATCAAGCCATGGTTGGGCACCACGTGGCAATTGCCCGGAAATTTGCTGTATCCATATTGATCGTCCAGTTTTTGCCGGGCCCGCCGCCAATCAGGCTCGGCGGCCCACCACTCCCTGATATCCTCAATAAGCCGGCGGATGATGGAATCCTTGGGAATCACCGCCAGACCGGCAGCGACGAGCTTCAGCCGGTCGGTTTCCACAAACGCCAAAGCTTCCATGGCCGCCAGCACCTGAGCGGCATGCACGGCAGCACCGTCATGGCTGACGGAAGCCGCCCGCCGGGCCAACTCCGCGGCCAGCTCCGGATCGCCCGGCGCCACCATGGCCCAGCCGTCGATAAATATCTGCGCCCCGATCTGCTCGGCCATCACCGGACCGTTCAGTGCCATGGAACCGCTCTGCGGGGCCGGAATGCCGCAGCAGAGGCGCAGAAAGGCGGTATGCTCCGTGGATATACCCAAGCCGCCCCACCAGAGAATGCTCCGGTTGGGGATTATGTAATTCAACCAGGTATGGCCGATTTGCCGTGGGGTGATTTCAATGCTGTTCCCGTGATCGGGTAAAGCTCGCAGAAAGGTGAAGGTCCCGGAAATGTCGTCGTCGGCGGCGATCAGCGGCACTCCCCGGCGCTGCTGGAGGAAGGTATCGACCTCGCCGATTTCCGCCGTGATCCGCTCATATGACCACCCTTCCACCGGCCGCCCTAAATAGACACCGATGATTTTCCCCAGCACACCGGCATATACCCGCTCCACATATTCATCGGTATAGTTCATCCTGGTCACACCTGCCCGGCAATATATTCATTGTATACATTATCATAATAACGCAAAAAAAGGAGCCGTCTCGCCGGATTTATCCGCGACCTACGAGACGGCTCCCTTCTCTTCCCTATTTTATTGGACCGGTGAGCTGTAGACCGCTGCCGCCACCTGCCGTCACCTGACGCTACCTAACGCTACCTGCCGCTACCTGTAACTGATGGCCACCACCATATCCTGCACGGTTATGGATCCGGCGGAGGCCACTTCCGCCATGGCCACCGTGACCAGGTTCGCTCCTTGCCGCAGCATATCGGGATCAAGTGTAAACCAGGCCCTGTCGCCTGAGACGCTTTTCAGCGCCGCCCTATCTCCGTTCACTTTTATCACCGCATCCTCGATGCGCCCTTTATACTGGATTTCGAGCACGGCTTGCGGCCGGTAGCCTGCGGCACGGGCGGCAGCAAAATCATCGCCGATCCAAATTTCCACCGCCCCTTCACGGCTCTTGGTGACGGTCATGGGTTCATATGTGCTCAGCCGGGACATATGCTGATATGCATACCCGTCTTTCAGCCAGGTGATGGGTTTTTCCACCGTCTTCCCGCTCCCGCCCCGGTTGCGCACGTTGGCAAAGTAGAGCTTGTCCCGGAAGGCGATAAGCTTTGGATCGCCGATTTCCTGGAAATGCGGCAGGCGGGGATTGAAGATGTTGAACATATATATCCCGTCCACGCCGGCCAGCCAGGCATTCATGGCCTGCGCCCGGTATGATTCGATGGAGTTGCGCCTGTCGGTGTCGGGCAGGCGGGATTCATCAAGGCTGGCATATACTTGCACTCCATATTCCTTCGCCAGCGAGACGCTGTATTCCCACGGATTGAGGTTGAAATAACCGCCAGTGATCAGAAGATCGACCAGCCCTTCGGCGAGCCAGGTGCGGATATCCAACCCAATGTCCCTGGCATACTCCACCGAATCCGGCACCCGCACGGCCACGAGGATAGGCCGGCCGCGCTTTAGGCCTTCCATTTCGGTCATATGCCTGATCCGGCGCACGAGTTCCGTCATCATCTCCAGTTCGGCTTCGGTCACGGGCATATCATAGGCCACACTCTTGAAATATTGCAGGTGGCGGAAGAAATCGAGTTCAATGCCGTCAATGTCGTAGTTTTGACATACTTCCTCCACCAGCCGGAAAGCGATCTCCCTGACTTCGGGCAGACCGTAATTGAATCCGGTCCACCGCCCTCTGAGGGTGGGCTGTTCGGCCGAACCCAGCAGATAGTGAGGATGCTCGCTTTTGAAGGCGAAGGTAGGCTGCCTTTGATGCTCCTCGCTGGCATCATGGGTGTCGTTCATACGCAAAGACCAGAAGATTTCGATGTCGTGCTTTTTGCCGAAATCGACTATCACCTGCAGGGGATCGGTGCCCTGGGCCAGCAAATCTGCGGTGATATTGTTCGGGAAATAATCGCCCTTGAGGGTCATGGTGCGGCCGATCTCAGTGCGGCGGATGGTGTTCACCAGTCCCACGTCCCAGGTGGAATAGAAAATGGCGTCCACCTGCGACACGATCAGCGGATAAGAACGGGCGGACAACATCCCCTGAGGCGTGGGACTAATGGCATGGCTCACGGCATCATGACCATCATTGTTGAAGATGATCCGGCGGGGCCGCCGAGCTGCCTCGGCTCTTGCCTCTCGCAGTTTCTCCAGTTGGGCCTGCAGATCCGCTGCCTGATCCGTAAAGAGCTCGGGCACTGCCGATCCATAGTTGCGGGAGCGCACGAAGACCTCCCGCCCGGTATAGCGATTTCCTTTACCGTCATCCCAACGGGCATCGCCTTCAGCCAACACCCACTGGTAGTGGTTTTCCGGAATACCCGCAAAGCGGAAGTTAATGCGATAGACGCCCGGCTCCCCGGCTCCGGCTGCCGGGTTGCCCATGCGGAACGGCAGGATCACCGGCTCATCCCTGGCAAATGTGACCTCTCCGGTCATCACCTTTACATTTTTGGCCACCGGCTCCCATTTGCCGGTATAACGCCAGACATCGATGTCGGCGAGCATCTCGAAGGCCACACCAGCCGCCGGAGCAGCGCTGGTCAAAACGGCTTCGCCTTGAATATAACTATCCGCCCTCTCCCGCACTTCCACGGCTGCAGTCACCTGAGCCTGCACCAATTTCACATTGCTCCTTCCCAGCACCCATGTCCGGCCGTCCTGCACATATTCCAGGATCACTATGTTCTCACCAAGCGGCAGCTCAGCAGGGTTTTCCGGCACGAGTTGCCCGGCCGTGCTCCGCAGGGGCACGAACGCCTCACCTCCCGAAGTTGTTTCGGAAAGGAAGCGCAGCTGGAACCGGCCCCGATATGGATGATCACCGGCATCGGCAGCCACCACAAACTGGTGTTGATTAATCACCTGGGAGCCGACCGTACTTCTTTTCCAGCCAAGAGCGGTGGAGACAAGCTCCCAGGCCATTCCGGCCGGGATCCACTCCCCGGACGCCACCTGCGACAAAACCGCCCCAATCCCCTGACCTACTTCCGCAAAAGGGCGAAGGGGCATGACCCCGGTGCCGGCCACTAACTGCTGTCGGCATAGTTCATGCCCCTCGGTCGTATCGATCACGGAGATCCAGAGAGCGCCATTTTCCGGCTGGTAATTAATCACCGTCTGGTATACATGCCCGGCTACCGGATAGCCGAAGGTATAGGCGAGCGACATCTCGGCATTTGGGCCGCCTTTCAAAAACGAGCCCTGGTGATCCTGCAATATAAGGGTCCAGGTCGGCATCATGCCTCCCCGCATCACCCAGCGCACGGAGAGCACCGGCACACCGGCCTCATCCTGGAATCCCGCCAAAGTAACTCCCCCTGCCCGGGTCAGCGCCGTGAGATCGTCGATACCGACCAGCGTGGTGAGGGAGTAGATTTCGCCCTCTACTACCGCCTCTGCCGTACTCTTTATCGTACTCTCTGCCGCAGCCGCTGCCTCTGCCGTTGTCCCTGGCGCCGCTCCTGCCACTACCCCGCCGAAAAGACCGGCAGTGCCTATAAAGATGAGGCAGAGCAAACCAAATAGGCGTTTTGCTGGTAACATTTCGATCACTCTCCTTGCCACCGGCCTTTTGTCGCCACCCGCCGCTCCCGCTCTCTGCTCTCCGCTCAATTCAGCGATTCTCCTTCAGGTAATTGGAGATCACTTCATGGAGCTGCTCAAGCGTCGGGCCAACAGGCTGATTGCCGTCGAAGATGGCTTCCACAGCCTGCTGCATGGTGTTGCGTATATCCTGATTGTATATAGCCCGCTGGTAGGAATCGGGATGGCTGATGAGATCGATCCACACATGCTCCCAGGGAGACTTGGTTTTCACCAGTTCACTATAGCGCCGGGCCACGGTCTGCCACGCCGGCGGCCGACCAGTCTGTATCACATACTCGGTAGCCATGGTGGTGCTGAGAAACTTCATCCATTCCCAGGCAATATCAGGATGCCGGGAGGTGGCGCTCATCACCCAGCCCACTACCTGCACTTCGCTGCCGCCGCGGACCAGTTTGGGATTGGGGCCGTAGGCGAAATCAAAGGTAGCGCCGGCATTGGCCAACAGTTGGGTGCAGTTGGGCCCCTGATTGAACGAGATGGGGAGCTTGCCCTGCACAAAGTTGCCGGACCAGTAGGCGAAGCGATATACCTGGTATATCTCATACAGATAATTGATGGCCACCCGCACCGGTTCGGAATTCAGCAGGCTTTGTTTAGGCTCAAAGTAGCTGTCGAACATGAAGCCGCCGGCATTATGCACCCATGTCGGCCAGCGCATCCAGGTTCTCGGCACAAAGGCCGCCCAGCGGGTCACTTTGCCTGTGGCGTCCACCCTTACCAGCTTCTTGCCCATTTCCACAAAATCATCCCAGGTCCACTGATTCGCCCACTGGCTGGTATGGCTCACCGGGGCGTTGAGACCCGCCTCGGCGAACAGGCTGAGATTGAACGCCGCCCCCGTCAGCCAGATGGTACCGGGCAACAGCCAGCGCTTCCCCTTGTGCTCGCCGCTTTCCACAGTGATGGCGGTCAGAGCAGGGGTGAAATACTCATCCCACGAGAGGTTCGCCTCTTTCATCATGTAGGGGTTCAGATCCTGGAAGAAACCCTTCTGCATGAATTCATAACCGACTTCGGGCGACGTTTCCACCACGTCGGGCAACATGTCGGTGGCCTGCATGATCACGATTTTCTCCAGCAGCTGATCCCTTTTCATGGCCAAAATCTCAATTTCCACATCGGGGTGAAGGGCCTCAAACCGGCTTTTGGCCAGCTGGAGCCATTCCACAGCCTCGGAGTCGGATAGATCGTCCAGGAACGTGATCTTGGTCTTCGCTAGTGCCGGGGCAGCAAGGACCGCCGTGCCGAGTACCAAAAGCAATAAAAATAGCAAGGAACGCCGGGAATGTTTGGCAATTGCCGAGATTTTCACCTTTCATTGCTCCTTTTCAATACAAAACAGCATTTAAACTCCGCACTTCACTTTGCTTCACTGTCCGGCCAAACCTATGCTACGCAGGTAATCCTCTATAGTCATACCTCCCTTCTTTACCGCCTCAAACAGTTGGCGCTCTTTGTTCACCACCTCGGGCACCTTGGCGCAGATATCGGCCAGGTCCTCCGGCGGCAGGACGATCACCCCGTTTTCATCGGCATGAATAATATCGCCCGGCTTGACGGGCATCCCGTCGATATAGACGGTTTCGTTCAGCCCCGACCAGCGCAAAGCGGCATGCATGGGAGTGAAGCCGCAACCCCAGCAGGCCATGGGCACCTTTCTGACCCCGGCAATATCTCTGATACAGCCGTTGGTGACCATACCCACCGCCCCGGCCAGACGCATCAAGGTGCCCATGCAGTCGCCGATGGTGACGGTGTGGCGCGGACGGGGACCGACCGCTTCGATCACCCCGATCACCGGGATGGTGCCCTGCGCACCGGCCTTGGCGATCAGCCGCAGCCATTCCGGGAAGAGGTCGGGGGGTTCGTCCATTCCGGCTGAGGTAGTATCAAGCCTGGCGGTGACGGCCACACCTACCCTGATCCCGAATTCCGGGGTCAAAGCTCTGACATCCGGGCCGGCAAAGCCCAGGGAGGGATCACGTCTCTGCAACAAAGCAGCCGCATTGGCTACCGTAGGGGTATCGTATCTGCTCAGCTCTTCTAATAACCGGCGCATATTTCAGACTCCTTAAACCATGATTTAGTTTGCAAAGGAATTGTCCAGG
Source organism: Bacillota bacterium (assembly GCA_012840225.1). GTDB lineage: Bacteria > Bacillota > Limnochordia > DTU080 > DTU080 > DULU01. The sequence continues at coordinate 13,147 of DULU01000066.1, read as the reverse complement.
GCTCTTGGCTTGGTTGTACCGACCTAAGTTTGCAGGCGAAAGGCTGCTTCATATAAGGTTAAAATGTTGTCGAGAGGCACATCGGTTTGCAGCACATGACTGGGAGCAAGGATATAGCCGCCGCCCCGCCCCAGCTCCTCAATGGCTTGGCGCACCGCTTCCTCCACCTCCTGCTCACTTCCCTCCGTGAGCAGGTGCTGGGTGTCGATGGCCCCATGCAGGCATATGCGGGAGCCGAATTGTGCCTTGATACGCCGGGGCTCCATATCTTTGGCCAATGGCTGAATGGGATCCAGGATATCTATACCAAGAGCGATCAAATTTTCGATCAAGGGAGCGATGCTGCCGCAAGAGTGAAACATGACATATACATTATGACTTTTGGCCATGTCGACCAGGCGTTTCAGGCGCGGGGCAAAGAAGGTGGCAAAGACATCCGGGCCGACCAGCAGGCGGTCCTGCATGCCGAAGTCGTCGGCGATGCGCAGGATATCCACCAATCCCGGCGCCGAGCTGAACAGGCGATCAAAGTAGGCCACATAAAAATCAGTGAATTTATCGAGAAGATAGCCGGCGAGCTCCGGCGCGGTCACCAGATCAACCAGGAGCGTCTCCAGTCCCCTGAGAAAGGTGGGATGCTGGAAGACGCTGGCTCCCGAGGCCATCACGGCGAAGTCGCTCCATGCTCGGATCCTTTCCTTAATATCCGTAAAATCAAACCAATCCACCGACGGCCAACCATGTTTCTCAAGCTCGGAGAGGGTGGTGGCCTCCTGCAGCACAAAGCGGCAATAAGACTCCTCCGGCCCGGTGGCGGTCATCATCACCTTTTTCTGCATGCCCCAGAAGTTCTCGCTGACCTCACCGGGCAATTGGCGCTCCATAGGTATGGGACCGACATAGCGGGGATCCACCACCCCCCGCAGATCCACGATATCCACATGCAGTCTCTCCAGCAGTTCCCTGTGATTATTCACCCGAAAATGCTCATAAAGAGTCGCCTGCACAAAGCGATTGGCAGCATAATCCACCGGCACCCGATCGGGCTTGCTGCGCCCGATAGCCGTCAACACCCGTTCTTTACGATTCATCGCTCAAACCACTGCCTTGGTATGATGGCCGCCATCAGGTCCATGTGCTCCCGGGTGAACTTCGCACCTCCGGAATAGGGGGATTTCATGTAGGTGAGCACGGCATCCCCATTGACCAAAAAAGTGCAACCCAGATTGGTATACTCAGCTGCCCCGGAGGCGATGTCGCCGAGGCGGCGCCAGGTTTGGCCGCCGTCACTTGATCTGGCGGCGCTCAACGGCGTACGATCGCCGAAATGATGGTGCCGTGGATCATAGAGGCTGTCGTTCCAGAACAACACCAGATCGGCGCTACCCGGCAGGCGCCTCAGGCAGGTACACGACTCAGGTGCCTTCAACCCGGTGGTTTGCGGAAGAGACCAGGTATCTCCGCCGTCGTCCGAATAGGACATGAAGACCGCGCCCAGTTGGGTGCGGAGCGACATAGCCAGTCGGCCGTCGGACAACTCAGCCACGGAGGCTTCCATAGCCCCCCGCATCGGCAGGTCGACATAGCCGCTCGACAAACGCCAGGTCAGGCCGTAATCGTCGCTGATGGCACAGCGAGCCTGATTGTGCTGGCTACCCTGATCGCCCGTGCCCCCATGGAACGGCAGCACCAGCCGCCCACCGGATAAAAGGACCAGGTGGCTGGCGCCGCCTTGCAACCATTGCCCTTGGCTGCGCTCCCACACCCGGCTGATCTCCACGAAGTTCTCTCCTTCGTCGACCGAGCGGAATACCAGCATGGTAGTGCTGTTGCGGGCATGTGCCCGGAGGCAGATAAGGAGAATCTCACCCGTCGGCAGACGGCAGAGGGCCGGGGCCTGCACGTTGAGATCGCCCGGCGCCACATCCACCAAAAGCCGCTCATCCTGCCAGGTCAACCCCTGGTCATAGGAATATTTGGCATATATACGGCAGGTACCGAAATCGCTCCCACTCAGCTTACCGGCGGCATATTTGTGCCACACCACCATCAGGGCCCCGCTTTTCAGCGGCAGCACGGAAGCCGTGTCGTTGCGCGGGTTGTCCGGTCCGGATTTGGCGATGATGCTGTATTTGATTTCCACATCACTCTGCGACGGCATGAGATTCTCCTTTCCGCCTGCTTTACACATCAGCGGCCGGGACCGAGCTGATACCTGGCAGCCATCTCCTGCAGGTATTCCTGCAGATTGCTCTTCAGTACGGGTTCAATGCTCTCCAGAATGGTGCGCACGGGAGCTTCCTGAGCGCGCATCCGGTCGGTGGCATTGGTCACGGCGGTGACATTATCCCACGGGCCCTGACCCTGATGAGCGTGGAGATCGATATCCATCCGGCTGAGGCCGAACATGATCTGTTGCACCAGGGACCTGTCCAGACCCGGGAAGAGGTTGGCTTGGCTGTTGACATCCATGCGGGCGCCGATGGAGCCATACTTCACCCGCCCCTCCATCATCACTGCCCTGCTGGTCAGGTGGTTGAGGAATTTCCAGGCCAGCTCTTTGTTGGGCGTCTGGCTGGTGATGGCCCATCCGTTGGTAAAGCCGACCACCGGCTGAGTCTTCACTTTGGGGAAGAGGCGCAAGGTCGGTTCCAGGGTGGCGGAGAATTCCGATTCTTCCTGCAACAAGCCATATACATCGCCGATGTACATGGCGATCTGACCCGTCTTGATCATGTTTACCCGGCCGCCGTAGGCCCTCTCCACCGCCGGGGAGGTGACTATGCCGGCCTGACTCTCCAAAGCGGCAAAAGTTTCAAAAGCCTCGATGGTCTCGGGAGAGGTGATCGCCAGCTCGACCTGGCCGGCGGCGTTCACTTTATACAAACCGCCGCCCCAGGCAAAGACCGGCCAGAAATCCCACCACAGGCGGTAGCCTTCCATACCGAAGACATCGTTTTTCCCGTCGCCGCTGGTATCCCTGGTCACCTTGCGGGCAATGCTCACGAATTCGTCCCAGGTCCAGTCGTTACCGGGCATGGCGATACCCGCTTCATTCAGCACCTGCCCGCGCACGAACACCTGCCGGTGATTGATCACGTCGGGTATGCCGTATAAACCATTGCCGACACGGTAGCCATCCCACACCCAGGGATAAAACATGTGTCTTTCAAAGGTACTGTCCAGCTTCATCAGCGGTTCGAGATCCAGAAGCAATCCCGACCGGACAAAACTCTGCCGCTTGGGAATATCGACCCCCACAATATCCAACTGCACCCCACCGGCCAGACGCACCTTTACTCCCTCGATGAAGCTGGCATTGCTGGTGCCGGGGGTGATCATTTCGATCTCTACATCAGGATACTTGGCGACAAAGGAGTCGATAGCCGCCTGCATCATGTTTTTCACTTCGGGCCTGCCGAAATGCCAATGGGCAATGACGAGCTTTTGTGTTGCTGCCGCGCTTGCCTGAACAGCCAGACACATAAGCAACATAATAGCCAGAAGGACTGGAGCGACTCTCTTAATAAACATCATCTGATTCCACTTCCTTTCTCCGGTGTCCTATTCCTGGTTTCGCCGGCGCTCTTAAGCTCTTAACTCCAGGCGCCGCTTCGCCTACCGGCCTTGTCCCATCATCGTCTCTTCCTGTTGTTTGGTGATCATCTGTTCATTTGCTCTGATAGCGTTTTCCACATCTCCCTTCAATATGGATTCGATGAGCTCCCGGTGTTTTAGCGCCCGCCGCATCTTGGCTCCGGGGCTGTTGTCGAACGGATACAGACGGCGCAACTCCCAGAAGACATCCAAAATCAGGTGCAGAATGCGGTTGTCTGCCAGGTAGGCCAGGGCCTGGTGAAACCGGATATCTTCCTCCAGCATTTGCTGGTCGGCCTGAGCCCGCTTCTCCATCTCCTCAGCGCAGGCGATCATTTCTTTCAGATAGGGATGGTCGGGGTTTTCCCTGGCCACTTCCACGGCCCGGGAAATGCACAAACGCTCCAGGTAGTGGCGCACCTCCAGGACTTCGCGCATATTTTCGCTGCGGAACAAGAGGCTGATGGGCAGATTGGCAAATATAACCGCCGGATCGAAAGCATTCAGAAAAGTGCCTCGCCCGACCTCCACACTGACCAGTCCCATCTCCTCCAAAGTGTGCATCGCCGCCCGCACCACCGGACGGCTCACCCCAAGCAACTCGCAAAACTCCATCTCCGTCGGCAGACGGTCGCCCGGCTTGAGGTTGTGCAGCAAAATATACCTTTCAATGCGCTTGCGCACTTCATGAGTCAAATTCGGCCGCTTGGCCAAACGCAAGTTGATCTTTCCGGTTTCTAAAGGCAACTGGCTCAACTTCCCCATTCCCCCTTCCTCGAAACATACTTGCAGTTTGGAGAAATAACTTGGAGAAATGATCAAATGGTATATGTTAATTGTTTTACCATTCCGCGCCTACAATACCATAGCTTGTCCGGATATGCAAGACGCCTCGCACCTCACGCCCTGCTCCAGGCTCCTCGCTTCTCGCTCCTCACTTCTCGCGCTTCGCTTCTTGCGCCTCGCTTCTTGCGCCTCGCTTCTCACTCCTCACTCCGCCATCTGCCTGAGCGCCTGCAAATCCCGCCGCAAAGCCTCGGAAAAGAGCGTGATATCGCTGCTGTGCACTACCAGGTTGGCTCCTTCTTTGATCCAGGCCATCTGCTCGGCCAAGCCGAAGGAATAGTGAATGCCGGCTCCCTTCCCCGCCTCTCTGGCTTTCTTTATGATTTGCGAAACGGCCTCTTTAAATCTGGGATGATCATATTGTTCGGGGATACCCAAACTGCAGGTCAAGTCGTGGGGACCGATCAAGACGGCATCGAGCCCCGGGACGGCCAAAATCTCGTCGAGAGCCTCCATGGCCGGCACACTTTCGATATTGACGACCAGCACGTTTCCCCCATTTACCTGATCGAGGTATTCCTGCAGGGTGCCGGGGAATTCTGCCGTCCCATGCAGCTTGTTCTGTAAATAGCTCCCCTTCACCGGCCGCAGCTTCACCGCCCCGGCCAGCGCCCGCACCTGGGCGGCGGTTTCAATATACGGAGCAATAATGCCCGAGGCTCCGGCATCGAGCATCATTGTGGCCTGAAAAGGATCAGGCGCCAAAATGCGTACAATGGGGGCAATACCCATCGCGCGGTATGTATGGCACATCCAGGACAATTTTTCCCGGTCCAGGGCCACATGTTCCGTATCAATAAAGACAAAATCCAAACCGCATCTCCCCACCGCCTCAGGCCACTTGGGGGAAGGAGACACGATCAGTGTTCCGTAAACCCGCCGGCCGCTCAGCAAAGCCGCCCGCAGCTCTTTACCCAACATGGTGAATCCGGCACCTCCAGCTATTTGTTTGCTTAGGTCTACTTAATAAACATATCCCGGCGTTCCAGGCGCGGCAATAAGTAGTTGAAATATTTTTCCAACATTTCCTCAGGGATATTGGCCGGCAGGTGATTGCCGACGGCGAAAACGAAGCCCGGAGCTTCTTTTATCAGCTCCAGGGTGCGATCTATGCTCTCTTGCACCACTTCCCAACTCCTGAAGGTCATGTCCCGGCAGTCCACCGCGCTGCCGATCAACGCGACCGTGCCGGCAAATCTCTCGGCGACAAAGCGAAAATCGTTGGTTGGTTCGAAAATGAGCCCGTCCGCCCCGGCGGCGATGATATCCTCCATAAACATGGTGTAGGTGCCGTCCGAACAAAAGAGCACCTTTTTGCCGGCGGCATGCAGCGGCTTCCAGAGTTCGACATAGCGGGGGATGATGATTTTCCTGTATATATCAGGGTGCATGAAGGGCCCCGCCGTCCAGACGAAATCGTCGTGCTGGATGATCACTTCGGCACCGGTTTGAGCCCAGGCCCGCATGTGGTGCAAGGTGAAGCGGAAAAAGCTGTCCAGCACTTTCTCAAATTTCGCCATGTCGGAAGCGCCGACCAGCAGAGCTTCCCAACCAAAAGCCTTTATGGCCCCGGAGACGATGGTTTTGTAATAGCCGCCCGTGACCAGCTGATTGGGATATTTCTCTTGCTCCTCCCGCCACACCCGCTCATACATGCGCGCCTGCTCATCCAGGTCCGGCAGGCCATACTCCGCCACCGCATCAAATGCCCACACCTCTTCAGGCGAGGTGAAAGGGCTCTCCGCCGCTCGGCGCATGTCGGTACCGCCGGCGCCATATGCGGCGTGTCCCATATCCGTCGCTCGCCCTCTGTCCTGCCAGTTTTTGTGCAGGCCGTCGTTGGTATACCACAGGAGATCAAGGCCGCACAGGTCGTAAAACCGGCGCATGCCCTCCGGCTGATGGGGCGGCAGCCCGGTCTTCTTTTGTCTGTAGTGGAGATGGTAATCTAAACTGTATTCGGTATGTGCCCAGCGGGCCGGGTTTTTGAGATGGATATTATCCAAAGCGACGGACCTGCTCATGCGACTCTCTCCTCACCCTCCATCGGCCCATCCAGGCTCTATACCAATTTACTGCATACCAATTTGCCGCAGCCTTACCGGTTCTTTCTTCCACTGTATATTACCGCGATTTTTCCTATCTGAATAGGTATTCGCTCATGTATGACGAATGTATAAAGCATCTGAGGTATATGTTGTCTCGAAGGCCGACGCGAGCGAGAGGGAAAGATCATGGATGCTTTTCTTGCCGGCTTGAACACGACGGAAAAGATCTTTGCCGCTTCTGCCATCATCGGCGGCATCATATTCATCGTGCGCATGCTGATGACCCTGCTCGGGGGGTTTGACCACCACGATGGTCCCGATGTTGACTTAGACTCCTCTGGAGATGCCGACGCCAGCTTCAAAGCCTTGTCCATCCAGGGGATCACCGCCTTCTTTATGATGTTCGGCCTGGTAGGCCTGGCCTTGTCGCTCCAGAGCGGAGTGGGGGCGGCTATCTCCGTGCTGGGCGGAGTGATCGCCGGCTTCGCCACGGTTTGGGTCATCGGGCGGATATTCGTAAGCATGCAGAAATGGCAATCGGAAGGCACGTTGCGCTGGGAAAATGCCATCGGCCAGGAGGGAACAGTCTATCTGACCATTCCTGCCAATGGAACTGGGCAGGTAAGCGTAGCCGTGCAGGGACAGCTGCGGGTGGGCAATGCCGTGTCCGCCAATCACGAGGTGCTGAAGACGGGAGAGAGGGTTGTAGTGATCGACGTGGTGAACGGCAATGTCCTGGTGGTCTCCCCACAGCGCAGTTAAGCTGAGCAGCGCAGCACCTCGCGCAACCGGATGATGTAGAAGAAAACTATTAAGAAAGGGAGTGTAGCGCCTTGATCAACTTTTGGCTCATTGCGGTGAGCGCCTTTGTGGTCTTAATCTTTACCGCTTTTATCTTTGTGGCTGCCAGGTATCGCCGCTGCCCCTCGGACAAAATCCTGGTGATCTACGGAAAAGTGACGCCTGGTCAGTCCAGCCGCTGCCTGCACGGCGGAGGTGCTTTTGTCTGGCCGCTCATTCAGGACTACACCTATCTCAGTCTGACCCCGATGACGATCAATATCCCGCTGCAGAATGCCCTTTCCCTGCAGAATATCCGCATCAATGTCCCCAGCACCTTCACAGTGGGCATCAGCACGGACCCGATCATCATGAAAAACGCCGCAGAAAGGCTCTTGGGCCTCGAGCCGCCGGCCATCGAAGACATGGCCAAAGAGATCATCTTTGGCCAGCTGCGCCTGACGGTGGCCTCACTCACCATTGAGCAGATCAACCAGGATCGGGAGAGCTTCCTCGACGCCATCCGCCATAATGTCGAACCGGAATTGAACAAGATCGGCCTCTATCTGATCAACGTCAACGTCACCGACATCACCGATGAATCTGATTACATAGAGAGCATCGGTAAGAAAGCGGCCGCCGAAGCCATCAACAAAGCCAGGGTCGATGTGGCCGAGCAGAACAAGTTCGGTGCCATCGGCGAATCTATGGCTCAGCGTGAGCAAAACATCCGGGTGGCCGAGAACCTGGCGGAAGCTGAAAAAGGTAAAAAGCAGGCGGAAGCCGACCGGCGTATCTATGTGCAGTCCAAAGAAGCTGAAGCGGTTAAAGGCGAAAACGAGGCAGCGGCTCACATCGCCGAATCCAATGCCGAGCTCGCTGTGAAACAGGCAGCGGCGCAGCAGAAATCGGAAGTGGCCAAACGCCAGGCGCAGGTGGAGATCCAAAAAGCGCATTACCTGGCCGAGCAAGAACGCCTGAAAGCCGAGGAAGTGGTCAAGGAAGAGATCGAGAAGCAGAAGGTGGAAATCGCCGCCGAAGCCGAAGCCGAGCGCCTGCGCCGGCTGGCTAAAGGCGAGGCCGACGCCATCCTCCTGCGTTATGAAGCCGAAGCCAAAGGCGTGCGGCAAGTGCTGCAGGCTAAGGCGGAAGGCTACAACGCCCTGGTGGAGAGCTGCAACGGCGATGCCAAAGCCGCGGCCATGCTGCTTTTGGTGGAGAAGATGGAAGAGCTGGTGTCCAAACAGGTCGATGCCATCAAGGGCCTGAAGATCGACAAGATCACCGTTTGGGACGCCGCGGGCGGCGAGAAAGGCTCCTCCACGGCCGGCTTCCTTTCCAGCCTGATCAAGAGCCTGCCTCCCCTGCAGGATATTGCCGCCATGGCCGGCATCGAACTGCCGGAATATCTAGGCCGGGCCAAAGCCCAGGATAATCCGGGTGAAGCCGGGGAAACGCGGAAGGAAATCACCATGACTGCCGCTCCGGAAGGGGAGAAGTGATGGCCTCGGGGAAGTGACGGCCTCGAGGAAGCGAAGGCCTGAGAGAAGCGAAGGCCTAAGAGAAGCGAAGGCCTCAACTCTCCCTGCTATGCCTGTTTCCACCCCGGCTACTGCACCGGCGCCATTTAGTTCGGCTCACTTGAGCCTGAGAATACGAAAAGCCCCCTCTTAGATTCGCTCTACAAGGGGGCTTTTGCTTGGTGAGCCTGATGGGTTCGAACCACTGCGCCAATGGCTACATAATGATGTTTGCTTTGAGCTTGTTTGGTTTCGTAAAGCTCCCCAAATAATGGAATAAACTTCATTGCCGAGATGCAACGAGCCATTTTGCCCACCTACTAAGATGAAATGCTCTCGATCTATACATCGATCCGAAACCCTTAACTTTCGAAAGAGACACAGCGGCTCTCTGTGGAGAATCCCACGCACTCCCTCCCGCCCGCTTGAGTGTCCATTTCTTGCTCCAAACATGGAAGAGGGCTGTGGGGGTGTCCAAATAGGGACATAAACCAACCGGGGGTGTCCAAAATATTCCCTTAAGGTTTCAGTTGGGGCCATGGTGAGCGGTTTCAGGAAAGAAATGGAAGAAGATGCCGCCAAAAATTGCCATATATTGGTAATTCTCCTGCTCCACCGGCCCGGTGCCGTCCTGTTGTGGCATGATTTGGACACCTCCTCACCCCACCCGGTCAGATAGCGGAATTATTTGGACATCCCCTCACCGTGGCCGGCGGCATGCGGTGACGGGCGGTGCCAGGCTGTGAGATGCATTGTACGATTAGAGAATGCAAACAAACACGCCTTGAGCTGCTGATATGCCCCATACAACTACAAACACCCTACGTAAAGGTGGTAGTTCTCAATCACCGTACCTGGCGATGCATCGCTTAAACCTCACCCGTGTGGGCATGTTTCTTATTAACCCACCTTTCTGTGGGAATGCTATCGGTCAAGTCATCGATTGGGAACCCTTAACTCTCGAAAGAGACACGGCGACTTTCTGTGGAGAATCTCACGCACTCCCTCCCGCCCGCTTGAGTGTCCATTTCTTGCTCCAAACATGGAAGAGGGCTGTGGGGGTGTCCAAATAGGGACATAAACCAACCGGGGGTGTCCAAATTATTCCCTCAAGGTCTCGGTTGGGGTCATGTTGAGCGGTTTCAGGAAAGAAATGGAAGGAAATACCGCTGAGAATTACCATATACTGGTAATTCTCCTACTCCACCGGCCCGGCGCCGGCCCGTTGTGGCATGATTTGGACACCTCCCCACCCCACCCAGACTAATAGCGGAGTTTTTTGGACACCACCTCACCGTGGTCGGCGGCGTGTGGCGGTAGGCGACAGCAGGCTGTGAGATGCATTGTACGATTAGAGAATGCAAATAAACAAGCCTTGAGCTGCTGATATGCCCCATCCAACTACAAACACCCTGCGTAAAGGTGGTAGTTCTCAATCACCGCGCCTGGCGATGCATCGCTTAAAACCCACCTGAGTGGGCATGGTTCTCATTGACCCAACTTCCGGAGGAAATGCTATCGGTCAAGCCATTTTTGAGAACCCTTAACTCTCGAAAGAGACACAGCGACTCTCTGTGGAGAATCTCACGCACTCCCTCCCGCCCGCTTGAGTGTCCATTTCTTGCTCCAAACATGGAAGAGGGCTGTGGGGGTGTCCAAATAGTGACGCAAACTCGCCAGGAGTGTCCAAATTATGCCCTCAAGGTCTCGGTTGGGGTCATGGTGAGCGGTTTCAGGAAAGAAATGGAAGGAAATACCGCTGAAAATTACCATATACTGGTAATTCTCATACTCCACCAGCCCGGCGCCGTCCCGTTGTGGCATGATTTGGACACCTCCCCACCCCACCCGGTCAGATAGCGGATTTTTTTGGACACCTAGCGGAATTATTTGGACACTCCCTCGCCGTGGCCGGCGGCATGTGGCGACGTGTGGTGGCGGGCGGTGGTATATACACCATGTCGGGCGTACGATACGAAAGCCCAGCCGCTTGCTCCGGCTGGGCTTTCTTCAACAGCTTCGCGCTGCTCCTCCAGCTTTGTGCTGGTTACCTATCTTAGTGGTGGATCCCTTACTTTGCTCTACTTCCTCAAGCTTTGCCCTGGTTTGGCCCTGTCGGCCCTGTCGGTCCCGTCGGCCCTGGTTCCGCCCTAGTTCCGCATCATGGGTGCCGTCTGGCGCTGGATTTCAGCCAGTATATTGGAAACCGGCTGCTCGTTCGCCCACAGTTTCGGCAGGAGAGAATCAAAGACATTCCAGACATCGCGGTTGGCGATCACGGGGAACGGTATGCCGACCTCAAAAGCCTTAACGATATACGGATGCAGGTTCAACTCCCTCACGACACTGTATATGGCGGGTACCCGATTATCCATGGCGGCAATCCGCTGGCCTTCCGGTCCGGCAAAAAAGGACAATACCTTCCAAGCTGCCTCCTTGTTGGCCGTCTTGGCCGGGATAAACCACAGATTGGACCATACCCGGCTTCCGGCCTGCAGCTTTCTCGGAAGCAAAGTGGCTTCCCATTCCAGGTTGGGATAGGTGGTAGCGCTGGGAGGCACCGAGCCGCCCACCTGCATGCTGGCTATCCCGTTTTCGAATGGCGATCTCAACTTACCGGCTTGCGCCGGAGTGGGCGCCAAACCATCGCGATAAATCAGATCATGCAGGAACTGGAATGTCTCAACGGTGCGACTGTCGGTCATGGTCACCTCCGTGCGGTCATAGTTGAACCAGTCCGCTCCATTGGTGGGGAACCAGTGATAATACCCGTCCCTGACAAAGGTGGTATAAAAAGCCCAGCGCTCGGTGTTGTCGCCTGTGCCCTTCTGGAGCTTCTTACCGATATTCACAAAATCGTTCCAGGTCCAGGTTTCCGCCGGATCGGCCAGACCGGCTTCGGCGAAATGCGCTTTGTTATAGAAGAAGGTTTTGGCGGTGATGTCGCGGCAGAGCGCATAAAACTGCCCCTTCCATTGCAGCGAGCGCTGGATGGAAGGGAACATCTCCTGATAGGGGAACTCCTCTCTGACCAGCTGATCGATGTTCATGGCCATGCCGTTTTCAGCCATGGTGGCGATCCAGTCGAAGCCGAGCATCGCCACATCAGGAATGACCTCCCCGACCAGCATCACCTGCAGGCGGTCGTAATATGTATTGGAATCAAAAGTCTGGTAGACGATTTTGTAGCCGGGGTTCGCCTCTTCAAAAGCCTTCTTCAGATTGTCGAGATAAGAACCGGGATTGGTGGGAAACCATGAGACCACGCTGACTTCGACCACAGCCTGACCGGCAACTGCTGCCGCGCTGCCCATTACCAGGCTTATAACCAGAGTCATAAGCAAAAATGCCGTGAGATGGATGCTCCTTTTCATCTTCATATGAAAACCTCCTTCTGACCATTATTTTCGTTTTCCGGATCCTCTTTTTCCGCATTTCCGCATCCCAAAAATCCCCCTAACTAAAGGTTCTACCCCGCCATCACCTCCCGATATCCTATCCGGAACGCTTCGCCAAACCTACCGTGGTTACCGAGGCATATTTCGCTCTCAACAAAGCATTTATAAAAGCATCCACCATACCCATCTGGGCTACCTGCATGGTGGTGCGCTGGCTATCCACATATAGATCGATCGGGGTGCTCGGCAGGCAAAAGTCGGCCAGCCGGGCTACAGGCGAGCCGGGATCGCCGGTGATGACGAGTAACTGGCAGGGAGCTTCCTGGCGCACCCAGCGGATCGGCTCCAGCACACTGGCAGTGCGTCCCGAGCGGGTGATGCAGATCAAGAAATCGGCAGCCGAGAGGCTCTTGGTGATGGAGATCAATGATTCCGGCATATTGATCACCCGGCTGTTAATTCCGTTGATCATGCAGCGATGATCCCCACTGGCGGCGATAAAGCCGGAATCCCCCGTGCCGTACCAGACGAGCAACCTGGCCTGAGCCGCTGCTTTCACCGCAGTGGCAAAAGTCCTGGAATTCATCTGCATCACCGCAGCCGCCACCGATTGCGCCAGATAGGTCAGGAAGTGACCTGGATCGGCCAGAGCGTCCTCCCAGTCCCCTTCTTCCCTGGAGCTCTCCGGCTTTTTGTGACCGTTTGGCCTGGGCAGCAATTCCCCGATCACCGCCTGCTTGAAATCCCTGAAGCCCTGAAATCCCAAGGCCTGGCAGAAGCGGATCACCGAAGCCTTGCTCACCCCGGTGGATTTGATCACCTCGGCAATATTCATCGCCGCCACCCGGTGGCGGTTTTCCAGCATATAATAGCCCACCCGACTCAAAGTGTCCGGCAGATCGGGAAGAATCCGTTCCACATGTACCAGCACATCCGATGATGACGAAGACGAAATAGG